>JAAZGO010000004.1 GCA_012511175.1 Fastidiosipila sp.
GAAGCATCGCCCATGAAGGTGACCGTGATGTCCTCTTCATCCAGCTCAACATCGGCGACTCCGCTCGCCGTGATGGCGGCCGCTTCCGCTGCCAGCTTGGCCAAAAAGTCCGCCTTGGCCTTGTCAGATAAGACTCCAACATACACAGGATCTCCCTGTTCGTCCTGAAGTCTAATATTATTATCAATGAAAACATCGTAATCAGGTAATGTGATATGCAGCTCTCCATACGGAAGACCCGATCCAACTTCACCACTTACTAAAAGCTCTCCATCTTCGTTAGTCGTTCCAACCCAATATCTCTCGGTATCGTCTCCAACCATTCCTGTTGTTAGTACAAGTTTGCTGCTAGCCCATGGCCATCCAGACGCTCCTGTCCAAATTGGCATGCCTACCCTTACTTCTTGATTGGGCCTGAGTCCACTGATTGTAAAGCTTAGTGTGTCTCCAGCAGCATAATAATTTTCATCAAGGGCACTAACAGTAATCTGTGGAATTTCAACTGTGACGGTTACAACAGTTTCGTTTCCAAATGAGTCTTTAAATGTTGCTTGTAACTTGTTTCCATCTTGTAATGTTGCTAATGCCAAAGCCTCTGGGTCACTTCCGTCTAACGCTTCGAATGGTGTCATGTCTAGCTCAAATACACCTGAAACGGAATCGTATTTTAGAGTTCCCCAATCAACTTTAGGCTGTCCGTTATAGTCCAGGCGATAAACTGTTACATCTGTTTCATCTAAATTATCGTCTGTGACTTCAATAGAAAGTCTATGAAGTATGTCACGTTGCCAAAATACTAATGTTGCTTCGTCATTTACAATATTCTCCTCAACCGTGACTAAGGAGCCATAGTTATCTCCACCGATATATGGATTGTATTGATAGTGTAATTTGGAAGCTACCGGAGGCGTGGTGTCTGCCTTGACCTCGATATCCTCCTCAAGCTCCGTGATCACTGCACCGGTATCAAGATCCTCAAGCCACACGCGGACCGTGTAGTCGCCTGCCTCGCTGAAGGTCAGGTTGAAGGTATTTGCCATCTCACCTGTGGGAATCTCCGCCGGCAGGGGGAAGCCGCTCAAGGGGCCCCAGTAACCGTCGTTGTCCTCGTCAATCACCTGTGTGATCTCATGGCCTAAGGAGTCCTTGCCAACAAAGGTCAGCGAACCAGGACCCTCAAGCGAAATCCTGTTCAGCGCACGGGCATAGCCCTGCGTACCCACCAGCACGTTCTCGGTCGCAAGGTCAAAATCAAAGCCCACCATCGCAAGGATGTCTTCATCCGGCAACTCATAGACATACTGGTAGGTCGAAACAATTAATTTAAACTCAACGGTCACTTCTACATCAGCAGCTAAATCTGCGACTGTGTAAGTGGTGCCGGCATCCCCAACTACAACCCCATCTTTCTTCCACTCTTTGACCTGGTAGCCTGGATCTGGCGTTGCTGTGAAGATAACATCCAAGCCTCCATCAACTTTATCCCCACTAGTAACGTTCTCCCAGCCAAACGGGTTTTGTATCGCAGCTTCTAATTCACCATTTCCACCCACTACGCTGAAGGTTACAGTGTATTTAGGTGCTGCTGCATCAAACTCAATCTCCAGTGTTGCTACAGCAGAGTTTGTATGTCCAGACTTAACTGCGATCGCTTTAAGCACCACAGTTCCACCGTTTGCAGGTTCATCCAAGGCAGATGAATCAACGATTATTTCATTGTCATATTTTTCGGAATCCGCTGTCGGTGTTGTTCCATCCAAGGTGTAATAAATCTCGGCACCAGTTGTTGCTGTCTCCAGTTTGACAGTAACACCTTCATTATTGGGAAGTGAATAATCCGGATTATAAGGATTTCCTGCAACCGTTGCAGTTATTGTAATAGCCTCCACTATCGGTTTCGGGACGTAGGGCGGTACCACAACCTGGGTTGCAGGGCTTGCTGCGTAACCCGGTTTGGCTTTGTAGCGAACCTCATAGGTCCCTGAAGCCAAGCCTGTGATCACAGTTCCCGTAACAGCATTCCATGGGCTGGCTGACTTCAGTTTGTACTCCATGGTGGTGTTAACACCGGTAATCTTTCCGTCGTTATTGGCTCCGGTGGTCGGCGCCACACCTGTCAAGCCTGTTGGGGCAACTTGAGTTTCAAGCCGGTAGCCATCCGCGTCCAGCCAATAACCATACTGCACAATACGGTCATCGTTGATCACTTCAACATATTTATTAGCAATCCGGCCGGCATCTGCAGTCCAGCTGTTAAGCCAAGCATAAGTTGGCTTGGCTTTTCGCCGGAGGGCCATGTACTTGTCGGCCAGCTTACGGTAGTCAACATGCTGACGGGAGATTGAACTGACATAGGAGATAATGACCTCGTCAACTTTTTTACCCGATGAGGCCGCCGACCGAAGCAAGCCCATGTAATATTTGGCTAGGCGCGCTTCATGCCTGTCCGGATTAGATCTGTAGGCAAAATAGGAATTTTTCAAGGCCTCATAGAGAATTACATTCAATTTTTCGCCATCTTTTACGACGTATGCGTAGGGCGTCGCTGTTTCAGCATCCTGGGCACGCACCAGTTGAGCAGGCATTCCCCCCCAAACAATCCCAAAGGCAAGAATGGCCACCAGTATCCTGACTCCCCACCATTTGCACCTCATCTCAATCTCCTTTCACCGTGAAACCCTATCATCAGTTACAGTCATCGTTATAAGCTGATTTTAATTCTTAGTAACCGACACCTTTGCTCTGTGCTGGCTGTCTGACAGCGGTGGACTTTCGTCTACCACCTCGTAGTAGTACTCGTTGCTGTATTGATCAAATGTCATCTGTTTCCCGGCATAATTGACGGTATAATCGCCTGCCGACTTAGGAGCGGGAGAAATCTTGACAAAAACAAAGGTTGTCCCCAAAGAAAGCCCTGGTTCCGTGTAAACGCTGTAACTGAAGAGAGTCGTCGGCGTCGCAGTCGTTGCTGCCGTAGTTGTTGTCGTGGTCGTCTTGGCCGTTGTCTGCTTGGTCGTAGTCGTCGCGGTCGTCGTGGGCGCCTCAGTGGTTGTCGGCTCCTCGGTTGTCGTCGGTTCTGCAGTCGTCGGCTCCTCAGTGGTTGTGGTTGTCGTCGTCGTCGTCGGAGGTTCCGTCGGAGCCTCGGTTACCTGAGTTGTCTCGGTCGGTTCCGGTTCTTCTTCACGCTTGCAGCACTTAGGAAGGCAAAGAATTAAAAGAAGCACCAGGATCAGTGCCAGAACAGCGGATACAGCCGCCAGGATATTTCTTTGTTTCTCGGCCTTGGTCAGAACCTTTTTCTTGTCGTCTCCGTTGCTCATCTTGTCTCCTCCAGCTTTCTATTTGGATTAATTATCTTGGCAATGTACAAAAAGGCATGAAAAAGGCGACGCCCCTCAACTTGGGTGTCGACTTCTACTCCCCTAAAACCAAACTTCTGTAACTCTTCGGCCTTGTTCGGTTTAAATCACCCAACACTTCTTCTGCATACATACTCACGCAAACATTATCACCAATTTGGGTAATGGCTGTCAACCGATGACCGGAAAATATTCAAAAAATGGCCTCTTGGATGGATGACAAGGCTTTCCGTTTTTGTTCATTCCCCAATGCGCGGGCCAATTTCGTGCGGGGAGCCCGTGCAACAGTAATCTTTCTTGAAATTGCGACTCTCCTTTCATATCACGGGCAGCTGTGTCCTCAAATTCATCATTTGAATTAATTTTGCATACTGGCCATTCTCTTTTGAAAAAAAGATTAGAGATTGCCTGTAATCCATGGAAAGGCAAGAAGCCGGATGCAGGAATTATTTTTTTCAGGAATTGAAAGATGCGGGGATCCTTGCTTTTCTCCCCTTATGGAGATCCTCTGGTGCGCTAGGAGGGATTCGAACCCCCGGCCCCTTCCTTAGGAGGGAAGTGCTCTATCCTGCTGAGCTACTAGCGCATGACGACCTTTGACAGTATACCAAAAGCGGCCCCGTTTTGGCGGGGCCGCTGGTCAGACAATCAGTCCGTGATCAGGCTGGGATTTTACTCTTCGCCTTCTTCCTTGAACTCATAGTCCTTGCCGGGAAGAATGGCATTCAGGAGGATGCCCAGGATGGCCGCGATGGCCAGGCCTGACAGGTTGATCGAAGTCGCGCCCACCGGGAAGGTCAGGCCGCCGACCACGTCGAAGCCAAGGCCGGACACCAGGATGACGGCTGCCACAATCAGGTTGCGGGTGCTGGTCAGGTCGACCCGGTTCTCAACCATGTTGCGGACACCGATGGCGGTGATCATACCATAGAGGATGAAGGACACGCCGTTGATGACCACGCCCGGAATGGTTCCGATGGCGCTGCCGACGATGGGCAGGAAGCTGGCAACAATCGCCATGACCGCCGCCACCTGCATCACCCGGGGGTCATAGACGCGGGTCAGGACCAGGACGCCGGTATTCTCACCGTAAGTGGTGTTGGCGGGTCCGCCGACGATGGAGGCCAGGCTGGTCGCCACACCATCACCGACCAGGGTTCTGTGCAGACCCGGCTTGGAGATGAAGTTTCTGCCGACCGTAGCCGAAATGGCGACGATATCGCCCACATGCTCCATCATGGTAGCCAGGGCGATGGGCACAATCGTGATGATGGCACTCACATCGAATTTCATGATCTGGGCCGCCGTGACCGGGACGCCGACGATGCCGACACCCTTGAGCGCGGAGAAGTTAACCACGCCGAAGAGTATGGAGACAACATAGCCCGTAATGACCCCCATCAGGATGGGGATGATCTTCAGCATGCCCCTGCCCCAGAGGTTGCAGACAATGATGGTCACCATTGAAACCAGGGCGATCAGCCAGTTGACGCCTGCCGGGAGTACCCCTTTCGCCGTCTCAATCGGGGCCATGATGCCGCCGATGGCGACCGGGGACAGAACCAAACCGATCAGCATGATGACCGGGCCTGTGACAACCGGCGGGAAGAAGCGCATGACGCGTTTGGGACCGACCAGCTTGATGATGCCGGCAACGATGATGTAAACGAAACCGGCGACAAAGACACCGCCGCACGCATAAGGCAGCTTGGCCGGGTCATTTTGCCCCACATGCAGGTAACCTGCGATGAAGGCAAAGGAAGAGCCGAGGAAGGCAGGAACCTTTCCTCCCGTGACCAGGTGGAAAAACAGGGTTCCGGCACCGGCTGTCAGCAGGGCTGTCGAAACAGGGAGCCCGGTGATAATGGGAACCAGGATGGTAGCGCCGAACATCGCAAACAAATGCTGCACGCCCAGGACCAGAGTTTTGGGAACCCCCAGCTCTCTTACGTCATAGACGGGCTCAATGCCCAGCTTTGATTTCTCTTTTGCCATTCGTTCATCTCCTCTCATAATAAGATTTCCTTTTTGATGCGTTCCGGACGTTTCCCCCAAAAAACTTGAAACACCTGCCGCATACGGGTTCTTATTATTTTACACAAAGCCTACCACAGGGACCCCATGAATGCATTAGCAATCTTTACAGGATCCGTGGTTCACTGCCACTGATTATAGCCTAAAAGTGTCTTTTAGCAAGAGAATTTTCACAATGCTTTGTTTACCGGACACAATTGCGCCCGCTTTCCCTGCTGTTTATCAGAGAAAAGCGCCGGCTCTCAAAAGCAGGATAAAGAAGTGCAAGGTGACAAGCGAAACCAGGGAGGTCACCGCCACTGCCTGGGAGGCCAGTTCCCCATCCCCGCCCATGTTGTAGGCCATGGCTGGCAGGGGGCTGGCGACCGGGCCGCCGAAGGCGACCAGGAAGGAAAGAAGCAGGATCTCCCGAAAACCCATCCAGATGGCCAGGGGAACAAAAAGGGCCGGGACGATCAGGGTTCGCATGGCAGTTGCCGCAAGGATGGCTTTCCGGTTGCTTCTCAAGCCCTCAAAGGTCAGGGCAGCCCCCGCGGCCATGAGGGCCAGGGGCGCGGCAGATGATGCAATCTGGCTGACCGGCAGGTAAACCATGGCAGGCAGCTTCAGGCCCGTCAGCTTGAAAAAAAGAGCCGCCAGAACAGCCAGGATGATGGGGTTGGTGATCAGCTTTTTCAGGATGGGCCGGATGCCCGTCCTATGATTCAGCATGAATTCGAAAATCAGAACGGACAGGATATTGTAAAGGGGCACCATGACCGCGATCAGGATGCTGGTCACCCCGATCCTTTCAGCCCCGAAGAGGAGGGTGCCGTAAATCAGGCCGTGCAGATTGAAATTGGAACGGTAGGCACACTGGGCCACCACCGCCGCCCGGGATCTTTGCCTGACCCATCGGAGGGCGAAAAGGACACCGCCTGCCGCCTGAACCAGGACGCAGACAATGGCAAAAAGGATGGCCTTGAGGTTGAAGGCTTCCGCCAGGTCGGTGTCATAGGTGCTGACAAAAAGAGCGGTAGCGATGAAGACAACAAAAACCAGGCGGTTGAGGGACCGGCCCATGGATTCCGGGATGATTTTGGATTTCCTGAGCAGGGCGCCCAAAGCGATAAAAAAATAAAGCGGGAAAAGGGATTCAAAGGTTTCGAGGAATACAGCCATCGGGTCTTCTTTTTTGAAAACCCCCCGCGCCGGCAAGAGCGCAGGGGGCGTCAACAAAGGAGAAAGAATGCCGCCTTGCGGCGGGATCCGTCCGTTTAGTCGACTTCTTCAAAGGCGACGCAGCGGCAGAAAGCTGACTCGCCGTACTGGAACTTCCAGGGGAAGGTCCCCAGGATCAAGCGCTTGTTGAGCACCTTGTCAATCTCGCCGCCGATGCACTCCACGTGAATGATCTCGTCGGGCTGGGGGAAGAGCTGAATGTGCATGCCCTGGTAAACATCGGGCCAGGGGTAGATCTCATTCAGACCCTTGCCGTAGCGCTTCCTCATGTAGGCATCGCAGGCCGCCGCTTCCTGGGGCTCCCAGTCGCGGATCTTGGTGTTCATGGGATGGTCGGCCGAGCCGCAGTCAACGGCGATGTACTTGATCTCCATCTCCTTCAGCCAGGGGATGAAATCCAGCGAGGGGCCCGGATGGCGGAGCATGTAGCGGCGCTCATCGGCCTCGGGCTGGTCAAAGCCGTACTTGTGGTAGCCGGTGCTGATGAAGATGATGTCTCCCTTTTTGACCTCCACGCGATCCATGATGTCCTGCGGGGTGTAGATGGACCAGTCCTCGGTGATATCCGACAGGTCAACCACCACGCCGGGTCCCACCAGCTTGTCCATCTCCAGCGAGGCGATGTCACGGCCGGCCGTGTCAAAATGCAAAGGGCCGTCCAGATGAGTGCCCACGTGGTTGGATGTGGTGATCAGCATGCCGTTGGCTCCGTTGGGGGCCAGGCGCTTGAAGAATTTGACCTGCAGGGGCTCATAGGTGGGCCAGGGCGGGGTCAGATGGCTTGTGTTAATCGAAAGGTCGTAGACTTTCACTTTATCCCAGTTCTTAATCATGATGTTCCTCCCATTTTCTTGACTGGTTCTGTCCGTAAATTATTATAGCGCTTTCAGTCCAGCAGGCCCTCATCATCGAGAAGCCCGACATAGGCCTCAAAAGCGTCTTCAAAACATTTCATGGGCGGGTGGACCACACCGGCCCCTACCTGGCCGATACCGGCCTCCTTGTGGGCGATCCCCGTATTGATGACCGGCAGGATCTGGGTCTCGATGACCAGGCGGATATCGATGCCCGTCGGCGCGCCCCGGAAATTCATGGGCGGCAGCTTGTAGCTCTCACTTTCCTCCAGGGTAATCTCATACATCTGGGTGGTGTAGTTGACCGCGTCCTGGGGGGTGCCGCCGACAAACTGGACGATGGCCGGGGCCGTCGCCATGGAAAAACCGCCGATGCCCATGGTCTCGGTGATGCAGGAGTCCCCGATGTCGGGATTGGCGTCCTCCATGCTGTAGCCGGGGAAGTAAAGGCCGTCGATAATCTCGGCCGGGGCCGTAAACCAGCGGTCGCCCAGGGCCGCCACCCGGATGCCGAAATCCGTGCCGTTGCGGGCCATGGTGTAGACCACCGAGGAATGTTTGACTTTTCCAACCGGGTCCATGGTGGCCTTGGAGGCGGGCATGGACAGGTTCAAGGCAAAGTGGTCATTGGAGTTGAGGAAGTCAAAGACTTTGGCCTGATCTTCAGGAGTGGCCCGGGTCTTGACAATGCTGGAGGCCATCTCCCGGATAAAGAGCGAGGTGGTGGCCTTGTTGCGGTTGTGGACCTCATCGCCCATCTGGACCGACTGGGCCATCAGGTTTTTCAGGTCGATGGGGCCATGGATCTCAAGCGCCTCTTTCAGGATGGGATAAAGAGTCTTTTCCATCCACCTCAGGTGCTCAATCACCTGGGGGCCGTAGGCGCCGAAGCGCAGGACCTGGCCCAGGCCCTCATTTTGGGTGCAGTAGGCAAAATTGCCCTCGGTCTTGTTCTCGATGATAAAGACCGGCATGGAGGCCGTCACCACGCCGGCCATGGGACCGACGGCATTGTGGTGGTGGCAGGGATCAAACTCAATCCGGCCGGACGCGGCCAGCTTCTCTGCCTCCTCCGGCGTTTGAGCCAGCCCCTCATAAATCAGGCCGCCGATGACAGCGCCCCGCAGGGGCCCCGACATCCGGTCCCAGGTGATGGGCGGGCCCGCGTGCAGGATCAGGTGCTTGTGCATGCCGGGGACCACCTCACCCGCGATGCCCATGCCCACCAGGGTCGGACGGGCCCCCTGGATCATCTCCAGTGCCTTCTTGTTGGCTTCTTCAATAAAGTCCATGATCTCTCCTTCTTTCTATTTCCTGTAATCCTTACTTGCTGCTTTTAAGGCGGCCCAGCAGCGATGCCATTTTCTGGTCACCGCCCGCCGCCGGTTTCCACTGGACCTGGATGGCAGGCACTCCCTGCCGGGTCAAGTCATCATAAAAGGACTCAAGGCCCAGGTTGATCACCTTCAGCTCCTGCTTGAACAAATCGTTGACAGACATCTTCCTGCTCCTTTCATCAGATGCCGGCGGCCTTCATGATCCGGTCGGCCAGGCGGACCGCCTGGGCGTTGGACGGCATGACCAGGACGCCTGCCTCCTCCAGGACCTTCTTGGATTTTTCCAGATCCTGCGGGTCCTGGTCCGTTCCCGTGATGGAGGCCACCACGGCCAGATCCCTGCCTGACGCCTGAAGCTTCCGTCGTGCCTTCTCAATTGACTCCGCCACGGCGCTGGCCGGATCCTCGTGGGAACCGTAGCCCAGGACCACGTCAACCAGGACCAGGGCCGTTGATTGATCCAGCCAGGCATCGAAAAACTCCGTCCGTGTCATGGGATCGATCATGGGATGGGGCCGGCCCCGGGTAAACTGGTCTTCACCCAGATCCAGGCAGATGTGGCCCGCCCGGCCCTCGAGTTTATCCCAGGCCCGGTCGGGGGTCAGGGGAATGTTGGAATAGATGAGGTGCTCCGCCCCCAAGTACTTGATGGCCTCATCGGCCAGGGTGCCCCCCGTGTAAAAGGCCCGCAGGTATTTTTGATCCGGCTTGAGGCGGGCAAGGGCCTCCCTGACCAGGCGGTCAATTTCCTCAGGGGGCAGATCAAAGCCGTCAAAATCGACGGGCTCCTCTTCTCGGAGAACCGCCACGGCTTTTCTGGCGGCATCCTCCAGACTCAGGCAGGGAATGGCTCCGGCTTTTTTGACCGATTCGGCCTGGCCGCCGATAAAGTCAATGACCACCGGTTTTTCCGCCCCGGCAAGCAAGCCGTAGATCTTCTTTTCAACCGAGGGGGCGGGCGGCTTGGAGACCAGGACGATGACCTCCGTCTCCGGGTCGGCCAGAAGGGCCTGGATCCCCTGGATCATCATGAGGCCGCCGATCTCTTCCTTCAGGTCGCGGCCGCCGGTGCCGATGACCTGGGAGAGCCCCTCCCCCAGCTGGTGGATGCGGACCGTGATCTCCTGGGTCCCGGTCCCGGACGCGCCGACCAGGCCGATCCTGCCCCGCCGGACCGCGTTGGCAAAGCAAAGCGGCACCCCGTTGATGATGGCGGTTCCGCAGTCAGGCCCCATCATGAGCAGACCCTTTTCCACGGCCAGTTTTTTGAGGCGGAGCTCGTCCTCCAGGGCCACATTGTCGGAAAAGAGCATGACATGCAGCCCCTTGCGGAGCGCATTTTCCGCCTCATCCGCCGCATACTGGCCCGGGATGGAAATCTGGGCCAGCCTGGCATCCGGCATCAACTTGAGTGCGGAACGCAGGGTGGGCGGCTGGTACTGACCGGCGTGGGCCTCTTTTTTGCTGTTGAGCTGCGCTTCAAAGGAAGCCAGCAGGTCATCCATGCTGACCTTGGATTCATCAAATTTGGCCGCGATAAACAAATCGTTGGGGGTTACTTTTTCCAGCTCCGGCAAAAACATGTCCAGCATTTTCACCAGATCCAGGTTCAGGTCGGTCCCCATGCCGGCAAGAACCTCCTCCACCCCCTCCAGCTTCTTCATCTCGCGCGAGATCAGCATGAGGGTGACGGAATCGTAATAGGCATTTTCCCTTATGATTGTCTTGATCATTGCTATTCTCCTTAGCCTGTCATCTTCTCCGTGAAGTCACCAGCCTGCCCCGGAAATTCCTGATTAAAAACCGGCCTGTGTACGGCCGCCAGCGGCTTGGGCAGCAGGATCTGGCCGCAATAAAGGCCGTATAAAAAGTCGGCGCCCGATGATGCCCCAAAATCCAAAAGCCGGTCAATAACCGGCCCCATCGCCGCCAGATCGCCTGCGCCCGCCGCCCGAAGCGCCTCCAGGTAAAGGAGGCCCGCATGCCCCCGCACAGCGTGGCGGATCATGTGGTAACTGATCAAGTTGGTCCGCTCCAGGGCCATCTTTTCTATCTGCCCGAAGAAACAGGCAGTCCGGTGTTCTTCGGGACCGCGGCCGGGAAGGTAGTAAAAACTCAGCAATATCCCCGTCATGAAGTCGTCACAGGAGGGGGTCAGGCCGGGGCCAAAACCGATCAGGGCCCGGGCCAGCCCGGCCGCCCGGTCCAGATCGTCTTCCTGGCAGGCCTGAAGAAAGCGGCCTAAATCCTTGAGGATAAAGGCGCTGTACATGTTGAGCGGGGCAGGCGGCAGTTTTTTCTCTTTGCCCGGCAGGACTGTCACAAGGGAGGCGATCCCCCCCTTGTCCGCGGCCGCAAGTTTGTCCCGGATCAGGGCCAGAACCTGATCCTGCCTGCCCGCCGAAAGCGGGCCCGGCAGCCTTGTGTGGCGCGCCACGGCGCCACGGGTGTCGATGACCCCCTGATTATCGGGCAGGGAAAAGACGCCTTCCGAAAAGCTGACCCGGCTCCCGCCCGGCAGCAGCAGATTGTGAAGCTTGGGAACCACGGCCCCCATGGGCGTCAGATCGCGGCCCTCCCCGACCAGGGTTACCAGGACCCGGTCGGACGTGAGGAGATTGACCGCCTTTTTGAAGGCCGAATGGACCTGGAAGACAATGTCTTGCCGGCGTGACAGGAAATCCCTTAATTCAAGGGCCATCTCCTCTGCGCGAAAGCTCTGCCCCGTCCCGGTCACTGGATCAGCTCCTTGATCTTGAGTGCCAGCTGGAAATTGAAGGCTGTTTCCGGATCCCGCAGGTCAACGCCATAGACATCGCGGATCCGGTTGATCCGGTAGATGACCGTATTGTAATGGGTGAAGAGCTGTTCGGAAACCCGTTTGAGGTTGCCGCCCGATTCAAAATAGGCGCGGATGGTCTCGATCAGGTCGCCGCGCTGGCTGGCATCGTGTTCCTCCAAAGCCGCCAGGACCTCCTCCGCGTATGCCAGGGCATCTTCGCGAAGAAGCGGGTGGCCCAGCACCCGCAGCAGACCCAGGTCGTCAAAGTAAAGGACTGAGCTTTCCCGGCCGCCCCTGCTCTGCAGGATGCGGACGGTCTGCTCAGCCTGCTGGAAGCTGGCAGGCAGCGACCGGTAGGAAGCCACACAGGAACCCACGCCGATGGAAGTATGCTGGGCGATCTCCTTCTCTTCAGCACAGGCCAAGAGAATGTCGACAAACTGCTCGCTCAGGGCCTGGCGGCCCTCAATGGGGCAGTCCTGGTCAAACTGAAGCAGGAAGACGGCCCGGTCACTCTTGCGGGTCGACAGAAAGTAGCCGCTGTAATCCCGCTTGATGCGGTTAGTCAGATTGAGCATGGTGGTATTGAGGTTTTTCACGGTATGGGAATCATCGGGGCCTGTCTGGAAACGGCCTTCATGGTTGAGCGCCATCATGATGATCTGGCTCGGCAGGTCGGGGTGGAAGAGATAAAAATCCGCGCTGTCGATGGCCTTGGCCTGTTCATGGGGATCTTCACTCAAAAGCTGCTCCAGGAAGGTGGTCTGGTGAACATTTTCCCGCTCCACCAGGGTGGTCCGGTTGAGGATGTCAAGGGCAATCAGGGAGGAGGTCGACTCAATCACAAAAAGATCCTGGGGCCGCAGGCTGCCGTCCACATCCCAGATAAAAATGCTGCCGTAGTGGGTGCTGTCAAAATAGATGGGGACGGTAAAGCGCCGCAGGCCCTTGCCGCCCGCCGTGACCTCCAGGCCCTTGTCTTTTTCCGCCCGATTCTCGCGCCGAAGGAAAGCGGCCGAGGTCAGGGCCCGGTAATCCTCTTCGATCCGGCGCTCCTTGACCGGATCCGGACAGTAATAGTAGACCTCATGAAAGATGTCGTCGCTGATGACCACCGGGGCCCCGGTGGCCAGGTAAATCTGCTCCGCGATGGCCTGCATGCCCTCATGGCGGAGCATGATCTCCCTCACCGTATGATTGAAATCGTTGATCCGGGACAGGAGGCGGGTCTGCTCCCCGATGATGTGATTGAAGATCTCCTTGATCAATTCGCCATAGGGTACGTGCTGAGGCACTTTGATAACAGGGAAATCGATCTGGTCGGCCAGGCGGAGGACAGCTTCCGGCACTTCGCTGATGTAGCGCTGGGTCTTGATGCCCAGCCCGCACACCCCCTTGGCCTTGAGTTCCGGAATCAGGCTCTCCAGGGCCGTAATGTCGTGACTGAAGGTGAAGGCCGTCGTCAGCAGGAATTCCCCGGGCCGCACCCAATCGATGATGTCGGGAACCTCCATGACATTGACCGAGACAATGCTGTTGCTGAGCCCCTTGTGGCCCGCCAGCACCTCCGCTCCCTGAAGCAAATCCACCTGGAGGATGTCCCGGAGCTGAATGGTAAGCTGTTTTTGATCCATCTTGCGCTTTCCTTCCTCTACTATTTTACACAAATCCCACTGGACTGCGCTTAGCGTCAATTGACAATATTCGCCGGATTTTTCGGATTGTACCTGTCATTTGCATACACACATCTTCCGGTTCCGACGGAACTTCTTTGCATGATTGACACAAAAACCCCTGACCGGGCCGGCAATTGTCCGGCTCCTTTGCAAGCGGCGGGGAAGCTTGGGTAAACTGACTGACCCTCCCCTTTGGTTCTTGTTGTGTCTTGCCAAATTCAACCGGCTGCTTCTTATTATATTGTAAGCAGTCACAAAGTGTTTCTGATTCAATCATGGTAAAATTAAGTTAATCTGCACAATGGGTCCAGGCGTTCTGTCTGGACCGTGGTATTAGATGCGAAAGCCATTCGCTTAATAAAAGGAGGTTATCCGTGCTAAGTCAATTTGATTATGTCAAACCGCTTGTGCTGGACCAAGCCCTGGATGCACTGTCACGCGAGGGGGACACCTACATCCTGGCGGGCGGGACGGATCTTTTGATCAGCCTGCGTCACAACCTGATTGACGCCAAACACATCGTTGACATCAAGGCCATCCCCGAACTGGACGTCTTCCATTTCGAAGAGGGAAAGGGACTGGAGATCGGCGCCAATGTGGTCGTCAACCGGCTGATCGATTCGGACCTGATCAAAACCAGGTACAAGGCGCTCCATGACGCAGCGTCTGTCCTGGCGTCCTACCAGCTTCGGAACCGCGCCACCCTGGTAGGCAATCTCTGCAACGCGTCGCCCGGGGCTGATCTGCCGCCCCCGCTCCTGATCTATGACGCCCGGGTCAAGATTGCCAGCAGCGAGGGGGAGCGGACGGTGGACCTGAAGGATTTCTTCACCGGGGTCAAAAAAACACAGCTGGCCAAAAATGAGCTGGTGGTTTCGGTCCTCCTGCCGGATCCCGGCCAAAATGACAAGAGCTGTTACCACCGTCAGACGCGGCTCAAGGGCCACGATCTGTCCACGGTCGGGGTCGCCTGCCGCATCGACGGCCAGGGAAAGGCTGCCATCGGCATCAATGCCGTCGCTGTCACCCCTCTCCGCCTGACCGCTTTGGAAAATGAGCTGAACGCCAGGGGGCTGAATGAGGAATCGATCCTTTGGGCATCGGAGGAAATCAAGAATCACATCAAGCCCATTTCCGACGTGCGGTCATCCAGGGAGTACCGGCTGCATATGGCCGGCGTCCTCTTCAGACGCTGCATGAATCAACTGATGGATAAGGAGGCATAGAGCATGACCACGCATGACGATAAAGATATTTGCGCCATGGAAACCGCCCATGTTGAATCACAGAAAAGACGTGTTATCCTGAGCTGCCGCGTCAACGGGCAGGCTGTGGTGGAAGAAATCGACCCCACCATGCTGCTGCTCCACTTCCTGCGCGACAAATTGAAGCTGTTCGGCGCCAAGGAAGCCTGCGGCGAAGGCGAATGCGGAGCCTGTACGGTCATTTTGAACGGCCAGGCGGTCGCTTCCTGCCTGGTTCTGGCTGTGGAAGCCCAGGGCGGCGAAGTCCTGACTGTTGAAGGCCTGGCCAGAGACGGCGAACTCAGCATTCTCCAACAGGAATTCGTCTTTGAAGACGCGCTCCAGTGCGGCTTTTGCACACCAGGCATGCTGATGTCAGCCCGGGCCCTGCTTGACCGCAGCCCCGACCCCACCGATGAAGAGATCATGGAGGGAATGGGGGGCAACCTCTGCCGCTGCACCGGCTACCAGCAGATTTTCAACGCAGTCAAACGCGCTGCAAAACGCGAGAGGGAGGAGTTGAAAAGGTCATGACTCATTCTGAATTAGAACATTGCACCTATCAGGCACACGGCGACTACAAGTCTTCCTACAAGCATGTCGGCCAGCCTTATGTCCGCAAGGATGCCGTTGAGAAGGTGACAGGCCAGGCGCGCTACGCCTTTGACCTGGAATTGCCCGGCATGCTCCACGCCAAGACCTTGCATTCACCCCACGCCCGGGCCCGGATCGTCTCCATCGACACCAGCCGGGCCAAGGCCCTGGTCGGCGTCAAGGCGGTCATCACCGGCGAAGACTCCGATATCACGGTAGGCCTCTACATGCAGGACAAACTGGCCATCGCCACCGGCGAGACCCGCTATCAGGGCGAGGTGGTTGCGGCTGTCACGGCGACTACGGAAGCCATCGCGGAAAAGGCCATCTCCCTGATCGAAGTCGAATACGAGGTCCTGGAACCGGTCCGCAACCTGGACGACGCCCTGGAGGCCAAAACCCTGGTCCACGAGGACATCGCCGAAATCAAGCACGTGGAAGGCGTTTTCTTCCCCCAGCCCGACTCCAATATCGCCAGCTTGAACAAGAGCCGCAAAGGCGACCTGGACAAGGGCATGGCGGAGGCTGATCTGGTGGTCGAGAACGAATTCACCCTGCCTGCGGTGGCCCATGTCCCGCTCGAAACCCACGTCTCCATTGTCCAGGCTGATCCCTACTCCAACCGGATCCGCATCTGGTCCTCGGCCCAGTCGCCCTTCGCGCTCCGCCAGCTGATGGCCCACAGTTTCGGTGTCAAGGAATCGGACATTGAAGTCCACATCCCCTTCGTCGGCGGCGCCTTTGGCGGCAAGGCCGGCATCCACCTGGAACCTCTGGTCACCCTGCTCTCCAGAGCCAGCGGCGGGGCCCCCGTCAAGCTGCGCATGACCCGGGAACAGGAATTCAACTATCTGCCGACCCGGGCCGGCATGCGGGGCCGGATCAAGACAGGCGTCAAAAAGGATGGCACCATGGTGGCTTCCGATATCGTCTATGACTGGGACAGCGGCGCTTACGCCGACTACGGCGTCAACGTGGGCAAGACGGCCGTTTACGGCGGCCTGGGCCCCTATGACGTGGACAATGTCTCCATCGTCTCCAAGACCATCTACACCAATAAAGTCTTCAGCACCGCTTACCGCGGCTTCGGACACCTGGAAACCCTGTGGACCGTTGAGCGCCAGATGGACATCCTGTCCCAGAAACTGGGCATTGATCCCTATGAATTCCGCATGAAAAACATCCTGCGGCCGGGTTCCACCACGGTTACCGGCGAACGGGTGACCCGCAGCACCGGCTGCCCGGCCGACTGCCTGTCGGCTGTGGTCAAGGAAATCGGCTGGACAGGCCGCAAGAGCGAGGAAGAGCGGGCCCGCGAGTGGAAGACCGGCAAGGTCCGCGGCAAGGGCTTCGCCATGATCCAGAAGGCGCCCGCCATGCCGCCCAACACGGCCACCGCCGTGGTCATGCAGATGGCCGGCGACGGGCATGTCAAGATCATGATCGGCGCCATCGACTACGGCCAGGGCGCCCTGACCTCCATTGCCCAGATCGCGGCCCAGGAGCTGGATCTGCCCATGGACATGATCGAGGTCATCAAGGAAACCAATACCGAGACCAACCCCTACGACTGGAACACGGTGGCTTCCAAGTACACCTTCATGGGCGGCAATGCCACTATCCAGGCCAGCCGCAGGATGCTGGACCAGATGAAGGACATCGCCGGCCAGGCCCTGCGCTGCTCGCCTGAGGTCCTGACCCACGGGGACGGCTACATCTACAACAAGCACCGGCCTGAGCGGCGGATTGCCTACAAGGACATGGCCCTGGGCTATGCCTACCCCGACGGCAATGGCATCGGCGGTCCCCTGATCGCCCACGGCATCTGCATGGCGGACGGGCTGACCAACCTGGATCCCGAAACCGGGCAGGGCCTGCCGGCCCTTGCCTGGACCTTCGGCGCCCATGCCGTCGACATCGAAGTCGACGTGGAGTCGGGCGACATCACGGTCCTGAAAGTGGCCTCCGCCTTCGACCTGGGCCAGGTCATCAACGAACGCATGGTCTACGGCCAGGTCATGGGCGGCGTCATGCAAGGCATCGGCTCGGCCATTTTGGAAGGCTACAAGTTCAGCGATGACAATGTACTCCTGAACCCTTCCTTCACCGACAACAAGATCCCCACCTTCAAGGATATGCCGGTCGAAGTGGTTCCCATCTACATCGAGAACCCGCAGCTCAACGGCCCCTACGGCGCCAGAGGTGTTGCGGAGCACACCATGATTTCCATCCCGTCGGCCATCGGCAACGCCCTTTACGACGCCCTGGGAATCAATTTCTACCACCTGCCCCTGACGCCTGAAAACGTTGCTTTGGGCATCGCCAGCGGCAAAAAAGACGTCAAGTAACGAGATCGTCCGGCCGGACGGGCCGGACAGGACACAGGAAATCCGCTCCCTGACCGGGGGCGGATTTTTTATGTCTCCAGCAAGGGGCGGATCCGGCCAGCCATCAGGAGGGCCAGGCCGGCCTTGATCAGATCACCTGGCAGGAAGACCAGCATGCCTGTCTTCAAGAGCCAGACCGGGTCAATCGAATTCATGCCGCCGGCGACATGAAGGATGACCGCCAGGTAGGGCAGGCCGATGAGATAAAGGAGCAGGGAAGCCGCCGTCACATGGATGAGGCCGGCCGCAGTCCCCGGCCCCCGCCGCTTCGTCAGCCAGGCAAGCAGGGCCGCTGACGGGATAAAGGCCAGGACGAAACCAAAGGATGGCGCCAGGAAAAGGCCGGTGCCGCCCAGGAGCAGCTTGAGGATGAGGTGCAGGCACATGGCGTAAAAGGCCTGGGCCGGAGTCAGCAAAAGACCAGCCAGCAGGACTGCCAGGGTCTGCAGGGTCACAGGGAGCGGGCCCGCCGGGAGGCGGATCAGGCCGGCGGCAAAGGTGACAACGGCCATGAGGGAAATCCGCGTGAGGGCGCGGCTGGTCATAGGAGAATGGAAACCTCCCCCGTCGCCAGTGACCGTACCTGACCCCCTTCCCGGTAAAGCAGGGCGCCTTCATCGGAGATGGCGTGGGGAATAATGATTTGGCCCGTATCCAGCCTGACCTTGTGGCCCAGAATGAAGCAGCGGTCCCGGTAAAAATCCAGCCAGGAACGGTCGGGCAGCTGCTGGATCAATTGGCCCTGCTCGTTGGCAATCAGGGCGATCAGGCGGTTCCTGTCCACCCTGGCCCCCGCTTGCAGGAGCGGGCCCGCCGTCCGGCTGAGACGGCCGGGATAGCCGCCCTCCGGTTCCGTCAGGTTGAGGCCGATCCCCGTCACAAGTGAGGTGGTAAGCCCCGACTCAAGGCCGGTGACGGCCTCCGTCAGGATGCCGCCTATCTTCTTTCCCTGCCAGTAAAGATCGTTGACCCACTTGATCCCCGCTTGGACCTCCAGCTCACGCTCCAGAACCCGGGCAACCGCGACGGCTGCCATGGTGGTGACGAGGACCGGGGGTTCCTCCCGTTCCCAGGCCATGGCCATCGAAAAATAAAGGCCTGATCCGGGCGGAGAAAAAAAAGACCGGCCCCTTCTGCCGCGGCCCGCCGTCTGTGAATTGGCGGCAAGGATCAGCTTTCCCCTCCCGGTCAGCATGCCCTTGGCCAGGGTGTTGGTGGAAGTCAATGCTTCCCGGACACGGATGTCCGCCCCCTCCCACCAGCCCGAGAGCCGGCTCCCGATGGCCGGCGCTGAAAGCCGGTCCGTTTCGCCAAGCAGGGTATAGCCCTGGTTTGGCACCCCCTGGATGTCAAAGCCCTGATCCCTCAGTGATTGGACGGCTTTCCAGACGGCAGCCCGGGTCAGGCCCAGCCGGGAGGCCATCCGGCCGCCCGAAACCGGCCCCGCTCCTTCCCGCAGCATTTTCAATATCCCGGCCGCTGTGCGCACCTTGTCTCCTCCTTGTGGTTCCCGGCCATTATGGTAGGCCCGGTCCGGATTGTCAACCAGTTTGATTTGATGTTTACATTCCTGTCCGCCCTTTATAGTATCCTTTAAAAAACAGGGACAGGGAGGGCGGGCCCCATGACCTTTCACCAGCTCAATCTCTTCCGGCATGTGGTCGACTTCGGCAGCATCACCCGGGCCAGCAGCCATCTGGGCATCCCCCAACCTGCCGTAACCCGGGCCGTGCGCTCACTGGAGCAGGAACTGGGAGTATCCTTGCTGGACCGCACCGGCCGGGGCATCCGGGTCAATGAAAACGGCCGCCTTCTCTACGACTACGCCAGGCAGGTACTCCGGCTCACGGCCAGTCTGGAAACAGCCATGACCGAACGAAAGGTGCGGGAGGAAACCACTGTTTCCATTCTGGTGGAGGCAGCCTCCCACCTCTTCCCCTCCATCTGCACTGCCTTCGCCCAAAAGTTCAGCGACGCCAAATTCCGGGCCCTCCACCAGGACGCGCCGGATGAGGCGGACCTGCCTGACTATCCCCTGCGCCTCTACTCTTCCAGGGAAGGGCCGGACAGGACCGGCAGCCTGGTTCTGGCCGAGGAGGAGATCCTGCTGGCTGTCCAGCCGGATGGCCCTTTTGGCCAGCGGGACCGGATCGCCCTGGCTGAGGTCAGTGGCATGGGCTTTGTCAGCCTCTTCAAGACCCGCGGCCTGCGCCGGATCACGGACTATTACTGCCAGCTGGCCGGTTTTGAGCCCCAGGTCATTTTTGAAACAGACAATACCTCAACGGTCATGCGCTACGTCAGTTCAGGCCACGGCATTGCCTTCATCCCCGCCCTGACCTGGCCCAGAGAGAGGGAGGACGGCACCAGGGTCCACCTGCTCTCCATCACCGAGCCCCTTTGCAGGCGCTTCATCAAGCTGGCCGTGGCGGACGGCCGGCTCAATCCTTACGAAAAACATTTCAGGGATTTCCTGGTTGACTACTTCCTTGAGCAAGCCTCCAGAGACGGGCAGGACGAGGGCGGACGCCTCAGCCCCGACACGCGCTCGAAAGCGTAGGCCATCCCGATCAGGGCCGGCTCACTGTAAGGGGGCCCCGCCATCTCCATGCCAACCGGCACGCCCAGGGGGGCGGAGGGGTCGGGAGCAAACCCCGCGGGCACCGCGATCGAGGGGAAACCCGTCGCTGAGCACAGGACTCCATTGCGCTGTTTCTGGCTCCCGCCCGTCTTGCAGACCAGCTGCTGCTGGTGAGGATAGATGAGGGCATCCAGCTCATGGCCGGCCATGATCTTCATGATCTGTGTCCCAAGGGCCAGCTGGCGGAGCCTTTTCTCGTTGTAGCGGGGCGTTCCGGGCGCAAGTTCCATGGCTGTCTTCAGGTTGTCCCCGATCCCCGGATGAAACTTGCCGCTGTCCATGATCTCCCGGACCGAACTGACGGGCGGCTGCGGCCGGGCATGGGCCAGGAAGGCGTCCAGGTGGCTGCGCAAGTCATCCAGGTGGACACTGACCTCCCGGATCATCCAGTCGGAATCCAGCCGATCTTCAATGTCGATCAGGGTGGCGCCGCCCGCTTCAAGCAGGCCCATGGCTTCCTCCATGACCCGGTTGACCGGTTGGTTGATTTTTTCCCTGCCAAAAAAACTTGTGAGGACGCCCAGCCGTTTTCCCCTCAGGCCCTCTTCATTCAGAAAAGACAGGTAGCTTTCCGGGATCCGGCCCCGGCTCCAGGCCGTGGCCTCATCATCCGGGTCGTAGCCCGCCATGACCTCCAGGGTGCGGACGCAATCCTCCACCGTCCGGCAAAGGGGCCCGGCGGTATCCTGGGTCAGGCTGTACGGGACGATGCCCGACCGGCTGACCAGGCCGACGGTGGGCCGGATGCCCACCAGATTACAGGCCGAGGCGGGGCTGCGGATGGAGTTGATGGTATCGGTTCCGATACCGATGATGCCGAAATTGCAGGCAATGGCCGCGCCGGTTCCCCCGGATGAGCCGCCCGGCGTCCGGGTCAGGTCATAGGGGTTGAGGGTCTGGCCCAGCATGGAGCTGAGGGTTTCCCCCCAGATGGCGAATTCATGGAGGTTGGTCTTGGCCAGGATCAGGGCGCCGGCCGACCGCAGCCGCTTGGTGATGAAGGCATCCTCTTGCGGGATCCAGCCTTCCAGCGACCTGGAGCCGGCCGTGGTCGGCATGTCCCGGGTGTTGACGTTGTCCTTGAGCAGGACCGGGATGCCATGAAGGGGCCCCTTGAAGCCCCCGGTCTCATCATGGAGGCGGTCCAGCTCCCGGGCCTCTTCCAGGGCCCGGGGATTGACCAGAATAATGGAGTTGATGGCAGGCCCCTGCCGGTCATAGGCCGCAATCCGGTCCAGGAAGGCCTCTGCCAGTTTTTCAGCCGTCAGCCTCTTGTCCCGGAAGGCCTGGTGGACCTCCCTGATTGTCAATTCCAAAAAATCAAAGTCCGGCATGACAAGCCTCCTTTAGCCAAAGAAGCTGAGCAAAAGGCCGGCTGCCACAGCTGAGCCGATGACCCCCGCCACATTGGGGCCCATGGCATGCATGAGCAGGAAATTGGAAGGATTGTATTTCTGTCCCTCCTTTTGGACCACCCGGGCCGCCATGGGAACCGCTGAGACTCCGGCCGCCCCGATCAGAGGATTGATTTTGCCCCGGGACAGGACGTACATGAGCTTGCCCAAAAGCACCCCGCCCGCCGTTCCGAAGGCAAAGGCGGCCAGGCCCAGGCCGATGATTTTCAGGGTGCCCGGCGTCAGGAAGACCTCAGCTGACGCCGTGGCCCCCACGGATACCCCCAGCAGGATGGAGACGATGTACATGAGCGAATCCTTGATGGCGTTGACCAGGAGGGGCACCTTGCCCGACTCTTTCAGCAGGTTGCCGAACATGAGCATGCCGATCAGGGCGCCTGCCGATGGCAAAAGGACGATGGTGAAAATGGTGACCACCACCGGGAAGAGGATCTTTTCCTGCTGCGAGACCTCCCGCAGCTGCTCCATTTTGACCTCCCGCTCCTTTTGTGTGGTCAGAAGCTTCATGATGGGGGGCTGGATAATGGGCACCAGGGCCATGTAGGAATAGGCGGCAATGGCGATGGGGCCCAGAAGCTCCGGCGCCAGCCTGCTGGTCAAAAAGAGGGCCGTCGGCCCGTCAGCGCCTCCAACAATACCGATGGAGGCGGCCTGTTTGGCAGAAAAATCCAGAGCCAGGGCCCCCAAAAAGGTGGCGAAAATGCCAAGCTGGGCGGCCGCGCCCAGCAGAAGGCTCTTGGGGTTGGCGATCAGGGGGCCGAAATCCGTCCCGGCTCCGATGCAAAGAAAGATCAGGGGCGGGTAAATCCCCAGGGCCGTCCCCTGGTAAAGATAGTAAAGCAGGCCGCCCGGCTGGGTCCCCAGGGGACCGTCCATCATGCCGGTCAGGGGCAGATTGACCAGCAGCATGCCGAAGGCGATGGGAATCAAAAGGTAGGGCTCATAGCCTTTTTTGACCGCCAGGTAGATAAAAAGGCAGGCGATGCCGATCATGATCAGCTTGCCGGGCACCGGGACGCCGAAGAGTTCCGTGTCAAGGCGGAAGAGTTCGGTCACCCCGCTGTGCTCGAGGAAGTCCAGGAGGATTTTCAGCATGTCAGGACTCCTGGCTGAAAGAAATGAGCGGGTCGCCCGCGGCGACCACATCGCCCTTGCTGACATGGATCCTGTCAATGACGGCATCCCCGGGCGCCAGGATTTCGTTTTCCATTTTCATGGCTTCGATGATCAGCAGGGTCTGGCCGGCCTTGACCTCCTGGCCCGCCTTGACGGCAAGTTCCAGCACGGTGCCCTGGAGGGGGGCCTTGAGGTCCTGGCCATCAGCCCGGGCCGCGGGCGCTGCCGGGGCCGCCGGGGGTGCCGGGACTGCGGGCCGCGGGTTTTTGGAAGTCAGAGGCTCCGGGGCCTCTTCGCCGATCTCCTCGACCTCGACCAGGTAGGCCTGGCCGTCAACGACAACACGGAATTTCTTGACTGACATGGATGGAGTTCCTTTCTATTGGGGGCGCCTTAAGCCGTCCTGCAATCCCGCTGTTTCCCAGCCGGACAACCCGCCTGCCGGGCGCCTGATTTTTCGGATGACCAGGCGGCTGCCCTCCGCCGCGTAAGCGGAAAGGGCTCCCGTAATCAGGGCAAGGGTCCTGGCGTCCAGTTGGGAACCGGTGTTCTCCGCCTCCGGGCTGCCCGACCTTTCGGGCTCTTTTTCTTTTTTCCTGGTAACAAAAGCCGTGGCATCGATCAGGTAGGAGATGATCAGGAGGACGGCAAAGACGATCAGCATGCTGAAAAGTGAAACGAGGAGGCCGTTGGCAAAAGAGAGATGATTGAAGTCCATGGCTGCGCTCCTCAAAGGGGGATGTTGCCGTGTTTTTTCGGGATGGCTTGGCTGCGCTTGCCTGCCAGGGCCGAAAAAGAAGAAATCAGACGCTGCCGCGTCTCCTCCGGCAGGATGACATCATCCAGATAGCCGCGGGCCGCGGCCAGGTAGGGATTCATCATGGCCCCGGTGTATTCCTCAATCTTTTCCCGGCGTTTGGCGTCGGGATCCTCCGCCTGGCGGATTTCCCGCGAAAAGATGATGTTGGCAGCGCCCTCGGCCCCCATGACGGCGATCTCGGCCTGGGGCCAGGCCAGCACCAGGTCGGCCCCCAGGTGCCTGGAACACATGCCGATGTAAGCGCCGCCGTAGGCCTTGCGCACGATCAGGGTCACCTTGGGAACCGTGGCCTCGCTGTAGGCGTAAAGCAGCTTGGCCCCGTGGCGGATGATGCCGCCGTATTCCTGCTGGGTACCGGGCAGAAAGCCCGGCACGTCGACCAGGGTCAGCAGCGGAATATTGAAGGCATCACAGGTCCGGACGAAGCGGGAGGCCTTGTCGGAGGCATCAATATCCAGGCAGCCTGCCATAACGCGCGGCTGGCTGGCGATGACCCCGATGCTCTGCCCGTCCAGGCGCAGGAAGCCGGTAATAATGTTGCGGGCATAGTCGGCCTGGACTTCAAAGAAATCGCCCTGGTCCGCGACCGCCGTGATCAGTTCTTTCATCTCGTAGGCCAGGCGGGGATCCTCCGGGACCAGGTGCCTGAGCGACTCCACCAGCCGGTTGGGATCCTGGTCACAGTCAAAGACCTGCGGTTTTTCGGCATTGTTCTGCGGCAGGAAACTTAAGAGCCTGCGGATCTGCAGGAGGCATTCCTCCTCATCCGCCGCCCGGAAATGGGCGACGCCGCTGATGCTGTTGTGTGTCAGGGCACCTCCCAGTGCCTGGGCCGATACCTCTTCACCTGTCACCGCCTTGATCACCTGGGGGCCTGTGATGAACATCTCGCTGGTCCCCTCGACCATGAAGACAAAATCGGTCAGGGCGGGCGAGTAAACGGCCCCGCCGGCACAGGGCCCCATGATGACGGAAAGCTGGGGGATGACCCCCGACGCCCGGGTGTTGTTGAAAAAGATCCGGCCGTAGCCTGCCAGGGAATCGACCCCTTCCTGGATGCGGGCACCCCCCGAGTCGTTGATGGCGATCATGGGCGCCCCGATCTTCATGGCCAGTTCCTGGGTGCGGACAATCTTGTCGGCATGCATCTCACCCAGCGACCCGCCCATAACGGTGAAGTCCTGGGCAGCCACACAGACCAGGCGGCCGTCAATGGTCCCGTAGCCGGTCAGCACCCCGTCGCCGGGGGCTTCCTTTTCATCCATGCCGAACTGGCTGGCCCGGTGCTTGACCAGGAGGCCCGTCTCAACAAAACTCTTGTCATCCAGCAATTTTTCGATACGTTCGCGGGCCGTCATCTTGCCGCGGGCGTGCTGGCGCCGGCCCGCTTCAGTGCCGCCCCCAGCCCGGAGCGCCTCCTTGATTTCCTTCAATTGATCTGCCTGATCCATAAGCAATGATTACCCCCCCTGCCCCTTACTTGCGGAATTTTTCCGGAATCTCATAAAGTCCCCCTGACCAGTCAACCAGCTCCTCCAGGGACCGGGCCGCCAAGAGACTCTGGTCCGCCCTGGCAGGATCGATGCCCAGATCCTCCGGCAGGGCCACCTTGCCGGCCTTGCGGAAGGCTTCGATGGCCGGTGTCTTGACCTGGTCCCCCAGGGGGATGCCCTGGGTGACGGCCGCCAGCAGCTGTGTTTTCTCCTTCAGGCTTTGTGCCAGGTAGAGGTAGGCAATGCCCTGCTCGGTCACCACATGGGTCACATCCTCCCCGTAGATCATGACGGGCGTTGTGGGCAGGCCCGCCTCCCGGCCAATCCGGACGGCATCCAGCTCGGGTACAAAATTGGCGCCGAACCTGCCCTGGCTGGCCAGCATTTGGACCACCAGTTTTTTGCCTCCGATATAGGAGGCGCCCCGGTCAGGCATCATGTCCAGCCAGGCCGGTGTGGCGTGGCGCCTGCCCCGGGTATCGTGCCCCATGTTGGGCGCGCCCCCGAACCCGGTCAGGCGGCCGCTTGTCACTGTGGATGAGTTGGCCAGATAGTCCATCTGCAAGGTGGCACCCAGGAAGAGATCAATCCCGTAAAGTCCGGCCAGCTGGGCCAGTGCCCGGTTGGAGCGCATGGTACCGTCGGGGCCGATGGGGAATAGATTGCTTCTGGCCCGGGTGTAGCGATCCATGCCCAGCTCGCCTCCGAAGGTGAACATGGTCTCCACCCAGCCGCGCTCGATGGCGGGAATCATGGTGGGATGCGGATTCAGGGCCCAGTACCTGCAGATTTTGCCCTTGAGCCCCAGTTCCTCCCCGTAGGTCGGCAGGAGCAGCTCGATGGCCGCGCCGTTGTATCCGATGCCGTGGTTGAGGGAGAGGACGCCGTGTTTGGCGTAGATGCCCTTGATGGTCATCATGGCCATGAGGATATGCTGGCCGCGGATCTTTCGGGGATCCCGGGTGAAAAGGGGTTCCACCTGGAAGGGCTGGTCGGGCTCCACCACAAAATCCACCCAGTCGCCCGGTATGTCGACCCGGGGCAGCTCGCCCCGGCCAACCATCTCATTGGCCTGGGCGATCACCAGCCCCTGCTGGAAGGCCGCCGCTTCGGCCAGGATAGGCGTGTCCTCCGTGCTGTATCCCGTGTAAAGGTTGCCGTCGGGATCGGCCTTGAGGGCCGCGATCAGGCAGACATCGGGCTTGAGATCCACAAAAAGGCGGGAATAGAGTTCCATGTAGGTATGGATGGCGCCGACCCGGAGCTTGTTTTCGGCCAGCATGTCCGCCAGGCGGACACTTTGAACCCCCGCGTAGGCGAAATTGATTTCGCTGGCAATCCCCTTGTCAAACACGTCAAGATGCTCGTCAAGGGAGACGGAGGAAATAATCATGGTCAGATCGTGCACCTTGCCGGGGTCGACCCGGGTCAGGGCCTTGGCCAGGAAGGTGGCCTGTTTTTGATTGTCCCCCTCGATGATGACCCGGTCGCCGGGCCGAAGGGCCGCTTCAAGGGCCCTGTCAATGGCGGCCGCATCAATCTGCTTGCCATCCGCGTAGGGGGCCGCGCCCGCCAGGCGCGCCTCTTTGGTCTCCCGTCTGCTCTGCCAATTCATGGAGGCCTCCTTTGATCAAAAAAACTGAAAGACGAAACAACTCTTTAACTTCGGGTGAAGGCCGGTTTCAGGGCCTGGATCTTCTTGTTCAAAGCTATCACTTGCGCCAGGGGGCGTCAAATACAAAAAGACCTGGTCAGTATAGCATTATTGTTATATAAACGGGAATATTCGGCGGGCCGGACAGCCCTTGCCTCTTGTGCTAAGGTGGAAACATGCTGACACTGGAAGAGACCGAACTGGCACTTGCCGACATGGTGGAGGCCCTCCCTCCTGAGATCTTTATTGAGCTCAACGGCGGCGTCCTCCTCAAGGAGGAGGTCAAGCTTCACCCGGCCAGGCGGGCCGACGATCTTTATATCCTGGGCGAGTACTACGCGGACCGGATCTTCGGCCGCTACATTGTTATCTACTACGGTTCCATGAGGCGGGTCTTCGGACACGTCTCCGACCGGGACTTTCACCGGGAACTTGAACAGGTCCTCAAGCACGAGCTGACCCACCATCTGGAAAACAGGGCCGGTGAACGGGAACTCGAATTCGAGGACCAAAGGCAGCTCCTCCACTATTATGCCCGCCACCGCCAAAATCAGGAATCCGGCTGAAATCGCTCCAGAGCTTTTTCGATGAAGGCCCGCTTCCGCTCACGGTAGCTGTCCCCTGCCAGCGCCTGTGACATGGCATGCCCGGCACCCTCTACGTACCAGAGTTCCTTGAGTTCCGAATGACAGGCCTGCCAGAGCTCCTCCGCCATGAAGGCCGGGACGAAAACATCCTTGCTGCCGTGGATAATCATGACCGGGACCCGGGCCCGGGCGACCCCGGTCAGGGGGGTCGGATCCTTCCTGCTGTAACCCATGAACAGAAAGAAGAAGACGGTGGCAAAAAAGAAAGCCGGGCAGCGGAGCAGGGGCTTCATGCCCCGGATCATCCATTGGCCCTGGGCCTTGAGGGAAGTATAACCGCAGTCGGCGATGACGGCGGCCACATCCCCCGGCAGGTCAGGGTCACCTGAGGCCGTCAGGACATTGGCCGCGCCCATGGACAAACCGTCCAGGACAAAGAAGGAGGGTGTCTTGTCTCCTGACCGTTTCCTGATCTCCTCCATCCAGGCGAAAAGGTCCCTGCTGTGCTTGCAGCCGATGTCAATCCGCTTGCCGCCGCTGGGCTCATGGCCGCGCAGGAAGGGCAGGAAGACATCATAGCCTTGCTCCAGATACATCTGGACATCCGGGGCACGCGACAGGCGGACATCGCGCCAGCCGTGCACCAGGAGGGCACAGCCTTTCCCGGCCGGAGAACCGGATGCCCCCTCCCGGGCGGGGAAGTAGATGCCGCGCAGGACCAGGCCATCACGGACCATCTCCCAATCCTGGTGAGGCCGCAGGAGGAGCCGCTCCCTGGCCAGGGCAGCCGTCTTGTACCATTCCAGGGTTTCCGGCGGAATGTCCGCGGGCGGGGTAAAATCCCGGCTGTCCGCCCGCCGGCTGGCATAGCGGAAAAGTGCCCAGCCCAGCTGGATGACGAAGGCTGCAAAGGCCAGCCCCAGGGCCAGCATGAGGTAGAGGGCAATGACGAGCCCCCGGGGCAGGACGGCTGCCAGGAAGACGGTACTTACAGCCACGGATCACTCCTTCCTAATGGTCAACCCGGGGGCTCTCGATCCATTTACCCCTCATATAAAGGATGACGGCATAGACGATGATAAGGATATTGGATGACAGGAACGAGATCCAGACACCAAGCGGGCCCAAATCCGTAAACCTGCGCAGGATCCAGATCATGGGAAGCCGGATGCCCCAGAGCCTCAGGATGGACATGTAGGCCGCGTACCTGGGATAGCCGGCACCGCTGAAAATGCCGGTGAAGGCGTCGAAATACCCCATGGCAGGCGTCATGAAGACACTGAAGAGGGTGTATTCGATGGCCAGCTTCCAGACCAGGTCCGCCTGGGCCCCCTTCTCCGTGATAAAAAGCGAGAGCAGCGGGAAGCGGACGAACCAGAGAACCAGGCTGCCGCCGATCGCGATCAGGGTGATGACCCGGAAAGCCGCCCGGTTGAACTGCCTGACCCGGTCCAATTTGCCGGCCCCGATGTTCTGGCCCACGATGGCAGTCAGAGACCCCCCGATGCCGCCTGTCGGCTGCATGACAAAGCTGCCGATCCGGTTGACGGCGGCGTAGGCCGCGATGGTCGCGTCTCCGTAGGCCGCAATCTCGGCATTCAGCAGGGTGAAGCCGAGCGCGGCGCTGGCCTGGCCCATGGCGGTCGGAAAGCCCATCCGTATCAGTTCCTTGAATTGGAGCCAGGTCAGCTGAACCTTGCGGATGCGAAGGCGGATCTCATTGGCCGGCGAGTATATGACGTAGGCACCCAAAATAACCCGGATCACCTGGGAGAGCACGGTCGCAAGGGCAGCCCCCGTGATACCCATCCCCAGGCCGCGGATGCCCAGGAAAGGCAGGCGGTCGAAAATAAAGAAGGGATCGAGGATGGCGTTGAGGCCGGCCGCGCAGGCGCTGATGATAGTGGTCACCTTGGTCTTTCCCTGGGCGCCCAGGATGGCAAAGAAGGTCAGGTAAAGCATCTCGAAGATGAAACCCGCCATCAGGATGCTCAGATAGAGGGAGGCGTTGCGCCCCAGTTCCCCCCTGCCACCCATCCAGCTCACGATGGAGGGTGACAGCAGGTAGCCGGCTATAGAGAAGAAGGCTCCCAGGATCAGGCAGAAATAGAAGATGTGCGAGGCGTAGGATTCGGCCCGCGGCTTGTCGCCGCTGCCGATCAGCTGTGAGATGATGGTGGTTCCCGCAATGGCAACCCCTATTCCCAGAGCGACGAAGAGGTAATGCGGCGGCCAGACAAAGCTGGTCGCTGCGAATTCAACCAGGGAAAGCTGGGCCACCCAAAGGCCGTCGGCCAGGTTGTAGAGGGAGTTGATCAAGTTGTTGATCATGAGGGGGAGGGCGACGGAAAAAAGGACCGGTGTTACGGGTCCATCGAGAATGCGCCTGTCTTTAATTGCGTGTGCTGTCAATGCCCCCTCCGTTCAGCCGGCCGCAAGCGCTTCCGATCTGCCAATCTTCAAACACAATCTCACGGCACGAAGAAAAATCATCCGCCCGGGCATCCATGCCCGGTCCTTTGGCGGAACTTTCAAGCGGCGACCCGACCGGTCACCAGGGAAAGCCTCAGGTCGAGCCCGATTTGAATCGGACGATCAGGACCGCGATCAGCAGGACGGCCAGAACCGCAATGATATACCACCAGGTATCAACCCGTTTTCTATGTGATCCGCAGCCGCTGCAGCCTGCCGGATCCTCATCACAGGCCGCACAGGGGTTTGGGGTCGGCTGTTTGGGATCCTCTTCCCCGTTTCTTTTTTCTTCTTGATCTTCCATGGTAATCCTTCCGTGCCGTCAGTCCACAAGGCCTGATCGGCACCGGGTCCTTTTCAATGCATACACTATAGCACGAAGCTTTCTTCTTTCCCCATCCGTCATTGTTCATAATTTGTTTGTGAAAAAAGGCCTGATTTGTTGTAATCTGTACTCAACAAGAACAGGGAGGTACTTTCATGATAGGAAAGCATATCGGCCCTTTTCTGATGCGGGGGGATGACCCCCTGATGATCGACGCGGAGCATTGCGCGACGGTCCGCACGGAAAACACACTCATGCACGCCATGCTGCTTCTCTCCAGTGTCGGATTTACTTCAGTACCCGTTTTAGATGAATCTTCCCGCCTTGCCGGCGTGATCAGCATGCCCGCCATCTTCAAAGGCATCCTGGGCGATGACAACTATCACTGGGAGCAGCTGGATCTCCGCAAGGTCAAGGAGGTGATGGAGCGCAACGTTTTCGTGGTCTATGACGACTCGCCCCTGGAAGATATTCTGCACCTGCTTGTCAACGCCAACTACCTCTGCGTGACTGATCATGACGGTCTTTTTCTGGGCATCATCGCCCGCAAACAGATCCTGAAACGCCTCAACCGTTTCGTCCATGAATTTGAGAGCCATTACCGGGTGACCCCCAGGGAAGGAAGCGCAGGCATCTCCTCACACGAGGCTCTGGCAGCCAAACATAATCACCGGCCCTAAACAAGCCGGGGGCGCCGTCATGCCGATGGCGCCCCCGGTTTTCCCCTGTTAATGACTCCGCTTACTCGACTTCCACTTCCGCGCCTGCTTCACGAAGCACTTTGGCGGCGTCCTCGGCGTCCTCTTTGCTGACCTTCTCCTTGACGGGCTTGGGAGCCTCGTCAACCAGCGCCTTGGCTTCCTTGAGGCCCAGACCGGTCAGTTCCCTGACCGCCTTGATGACAGCCAGTTTTGCCTGGCCCGCACCCTTCAGGATGACGTCAAATTCGGTCTTCTCAACCTCTTCGTCCCCGGCATTGTTGCCGGCAGCAGGTGCCGCAACGGCCATGGCAGCGGCCGAGACACCGAACTCTTCCTCCATGGCTTTGACCAGGTCGTTGAGTTCCAAAATAGTCAGATTTTTCACAGCCTCCAGGATGTCGGCGATTTTTTCCTTACTCATGATTTTCATCCTCCAGATTATTCTTCTTTGTTTTCTTCTGCGGTTTCTTCAAGCGCGGCCTCTTTGGCGGCTGCTTCATCTTCTGTTCCGGCTGGCTCTTCCGCGGACTTTTCGGCGATCTGCGCCGTTACCTGCGCAAAGGCAGTCAGCGGGTAGAGCATCATGAAGAGCAGTTTTCCATAAAGATTCTCACGGGACTCGACGCGCGACAGCGCCATGATGTAGTCAAGGGGATGAACTTCCCCGCCGACGATGCCGCCCTTGATTCTCATCTTGCGGAATTTTTCGGAAAATTCCCGTATCAGCCTGGGCGCCAGAACCACATCTTCATTGCTGTAGGCAATAGCGGTCGGCCCGATCAGGGTGTCGTCGAGACCCTTGATCCCGAGCTTTTCAAAAGCCCGCGACGAGATCGAATTCTTGACAACCCTGTAAGTCAGGTCCTGCTCCCGGAAGGCAGCCCGCATCTGGGTATCCTGCTCAACCGTCAGGCCTTTGTAGTCGGCAAAGACGATCGATTCGGCCTTTTCCAGCTCTTTGGCCAGGGCGTCAACCCGTTTCTTCTTCATCTCCAGTATTTTCTTACTGGGCATGTGACCTTTCCTCCTTTTAGAATGTAAACACCCCTCCGCGGAAGGCGAAGGGGCGCACCATCAAGTCCGTCCTTCCGCCTCGGCGGGACAGCGCAACCTGTTTACGTCCTGTCGGACTCCAGCTTTCTACGGCGTCGTAGGTATTTCTTTTTTCACGCCCGCCAAGGCGGGCAGCAGCTCACTTGGAGAGCCTGGGATTGGTGCGGACACCGGGGCCCATGGTACTGGTCAGGGTACAGCGCTGAATGTACTGACCCTTTGCTGCAGCAGGCTTGGCCCGTATGACAGCGTCCAGCAGGGCGTCATAGTTGTCCAGCAGTTTCTCCGGCCCGAAAGAGGCCTTGCCGATGGCACAGTGGATAATGTTCTGCTTCTCCAGCCTGTACTCGATCCTTCCGGCCTTTGCCTCCGTGACTGCCCGGCCCACATCCGTGGTGACAGTCCCGGACTTGGGGTTTGGCATGAGGCCGCGCGGGCCCAGCACTTTCCCCAGACGGCCGACCACACCCATCATGTCGGGGGTGGCGATTGCCACATCAAAGTCCAGCCATCCTTCTTTTTGAATCTTTTCCGCCAGTTCCTCGGCCCCGACAAAATCGGCGCCCGCTTCCCTGGCTTCCTCTGCAGCCGGACCTTTGGCGAACACGGCCACCCGCATGGTCTTGCCCGTTCCGTGGGGCAGTATCACCGTCCCGCGGATTTGCTGGTCGGCCCGCCGTGAGTCGACTCCCATCTTCAAATGGATTTCGATGGTTTCATCAAATTTGGCCGTCGCGCCCTGGATCACCAGATCCAGCGCTTCCTCCGGCTCGTAAATCGTGCTGGGATCGACGAGTTTGGCGGCTTCCTTATAGCGTTTACCACGTTTCATGCCGGTCCCTCCCTAATTGTCGTAATCGACTGTGATGCCCATGCTGCGGGCTGTCCCTGCGACCATCCGGGCACCGGCTTCAATGTCTGCGGCATTGATGTCATCCAGCTTGATCCCGGCGATGCGCTTGCATTCGGACCAGGTGACGGTCGCCACCTTGTCCCTGTTTGGTGTTCCTGAAGCTTTGTCCAGGTTGCAAGCTTTTTTCAAGAGCACGGACGCCGGCGGAGTTTTGGTAATAAACGAATAGGTGCGGTCCTGGTAAACCGTGATGACCACGGGGATCACCAGGCCCATGTCCTTTTGTGTCCGTTCATTAAATTCCCGGACAAACTGGGCGATATTAAGCCCGTGCTGTCCGAGAGCTGGTCCAACCGGCGGCGCCGGCGTTGCCTGGCCCGCAGGAATCTGTAACTTCACATATGCGGTTACTGGCTTGGCCATTTTGCCACCTCCCAAATTATTCGGATCTTGCGATCTTTATTTGCATGACAGTTTCCTGTCGGATGCCTAATCCTGTTTCATGACCTGGGTCAGTTCCAGCTCGACCGGCGTTTCGCGCCCGAACATGGAAACCAGCACGGTCACTTTTTTCTTTTCCAGATTGATCTCTTCAACTCTGCCTTCAAAGCCTTCCAGGGGACCGCTGATGACGCGGACATCATCGCCGGTGCCATAGTCCATGACCGGTTCCCAATCCGAATCCAGTCCCATGAGCCCAAGCTCGTCCTCGGTCAGCGGAACCGGATTGGTGCTGGAAGGGCCGACAAAACTCGTCACCCCCCGCGTGTTGCGGACGATGTACCAGATCTCGTCGGTCAGAATCATTTTAACCAGGACGTAGCCCGGATAGATCTTGCGCTCAACATTGCGCCTTTTGCCGTCCTTGATCTCAATCACCGTTTCAGTCGGTACCAGTACCTCCTGGATCATCTCCTGGAGCCCCCGGTTCTCGATGATCAGGTCAAGGGTCGCCTTGACCCGGTTTTCATAACCGGAATAAGTATGGATGACGTACCAGAGCGCCTCATTTTTATCCGGGCCTTCGCTCATCCCTCAGCCCTCAAAAACAAACCGCACACCGTGGGCCGCCAGTCTGGCAGCAGGCAGTTCACGGCCGTTCCAGGTCTCTTCCTGCCCGGTCGGCAGCGGCACTGATTCGGCCGGCTTTTCCTTGGTGGAATAGATGCCTGTGGTCCGCATGATAAAGGTGATCAGGGTGTCAAAGACAAGAATGATGACGACCGAAATCGCGATGATGAGCAGGACTGTCAGGGTGCTTTGTTTCAGTTTTTTTCTGTCGGGCCAGATCACCCGCTTCAACTCGGTGATGATGTTGACAAACCATTTCCTGAGACGGCCGCCCAGCGAGAGCCTGCCATCCTTTTTCACCGGTTTTTTGCCACGCGCGCCCGCAGTCTTTGTTTTCTTATTGGCCATTCCGTTCACTCCCGTGAATCATCAACTACTTGGTTTCGCGGTGAACCGTGTGTTTGTTGCAGAACCGGCAGAACTTTTTCAGCTCAAGTTTGTCCGGTGTATGCATCTTATTCTTTTTGGTGTCGTAATTGCGCTGTTTGCATTCCGAACACGCCAGCGTAATCCGTTCACGCGCACCTGGCTTAGCCATATCGGGACCTCCAACAATCCAGTCAAAACACTTGTCCGCGCAAAAAAAAAGACCCGCGCGTCTGACAAGCAGAAGTATAGTAGCACAGCCGGTAAGCGCTGTCAAACGCCGTACCGGTCAGCGCCGCAGCGGCACACCCACATTGTCGCGGAAAGAGCCCGTGAAGATTTTGTAGAGATCGAAGAACCAGCCGATACCGAAGAAGCCAAAAGTGAAGAGGTAGAGAACCGCCCTGCCGACTCTGCCGACATAAAAGAGATGGGCGCCCAGGGGCCCGAGAAAGAGGCAGAGCCAAAAGGCCGTCCAGCGGCTTCTGTCTGAGGAGGGAGTGACATAAAAAGTTTGCGGCGCGTGCATGTTTCTTCCTCCTTACCAGCTGACAGCCAGTTGCCGCGCCTGCTCCATGGCCCTTGCAAGAATCTCCCCAGGCGGTTCCAAGAGCAGGTCCAGGCCGTCGGCCGCGATGTAATCAAATTCAGCAATCCCAAAAAACCCGGCCAGGTTCCGCATCATGGGCAGGCCCGTCTCCAGGGGCGAATCCCGGTAGTCGCCGCCCCGGGTGGTCAAAAAGAGGAGCTTGCCGGCCCGGCAGATGCCGTAAAGCAGGTTATTGTCAGGATCGATCTCAAAGGTAATGCCCTGGACGCTGACATTTTCAATGTAGATTTTCAGAAGGGCCGGAACACTCAGATCCCAGAAGGGGGCCGCGATTACGATCCGGTCCGCCCGGGCAAAGCGGTGGGCGTAGCGGAAGCGGGGATGATGGAGATGGCCTGCTTCCAAAAGGCGCTCGCGCTGCTGGAAGAAGTCGCCTGCCAGGGGCATAAGCGGCTCTTCAGTTAAAACCAGCCGCTCAACTGAAAAGCCGCCCCTTTTGTCCAGTTGATCCAGGAAAGCCTCCGCCAGCTTGCGGGTCCGGGACTCCCCGCCCCGGATGCAGCAGTCGATGTAAAGCAGGTCCAGTTCCCTATTTCCCATAGCGCCCCATCAGGTAGAAGAACCTGGCCTTGAACTTTTCGCGGTCGACGCCGATGACCACGGTGTGGCGTCTTTCGGCCATTTTTTTATCGGAGAAGAGGTCGGTCACCGTTTTGCCATAACTCACCCCGCCTTTGGTCTCGACCCGGATCCAGGCGGGATATGCCTCGAAGATGGAGTCGTCTGCGGCGCAAAGGACCGCGGCCGGATCGTGGAGAGCCACGCCGGGCTGACCGAGGGAAAGTGAATAGCGAAGGGTATTCTGCAGGCAGTCGCGGGCGAATTTGGCCTGGGGAGATCCGAGCCGGCCCAGCTCCTCCAGCTCCTCCCGGGTCAAATAGGCCTGAAGGGTCATGTCCAGGCCGCACATGACAACCGGGATGCCGGCATTGAAGAGCATGTCAGCTGCTTCGGGATCGGCCAGGACATTGAATTCAGCTGCCGGGGTCGTGTTGCCGCCCCGGGCCCCGCCTCCCATAATGACCACGCGCCCCAGTAGCGGCGCCAGATCCTTATGTTTGGCCAGGGCCAGCCCGATATTGGTCAGAGGGCCGACAGCGATCAGCACCAGCCGGCCGGGTTGGGCTCTTGCCGCCTGGTAGAGCGCATCCCAGGCCTTTTCTTTTTCCAGCTCTTTGGAGGGTTCCGGCAGAATGACGTCCCCCAGGCCGTTCTTGCCGTGCACCTCGGGCGCCGTAATCTGGTCGCGGAAGAGTGGCTTTGCCGCCCCCTTGTATATGGGCACATCCGATCCCGCAAGCTCCAGAACACAGCGTGTATTGTAAGCAGTCTTTTCCAGGTCCACATTGCCCGCCACCGTCGAAACACCGACCAGGTCAAAGCAGGGGAGCTGGCAGAGCAGGAGGAGGGCGTTGGCGTCGTCCACGCCCGTGTCACAATCGAACCAGACCGGCGTCCGGGCGCCGCCTGAAAAACAGTTTGCCTCAAAGGAATCGCGGGAGACATGAAAAGGAGTTTTTCTTGACGGAATTTTTCTTTTCTCTATTTCAGTCTTCATACCCCTTCCCCCTTTCCGTAGCGCGACACGGCATCGACCAAGAGATCGACGAAACCCTGACGGTCAATGTCCGTGATGCACCGCACATTGGGCTCTTTCCCCGAAATCCCGTAATAGTCACCGATCGTGGCACCTCGGCAGTAGTCGCCGCCGGTCTCGACCTCAACGAAAAGGTCCCGCGTCACAAGCAGATCCGGCCGGACCAGGGCCGTCACCGCGACGGCATCATGGACGGGCGCGCCGGCATAGCCCAGTCCCCGGTGGAAGCCATAGAAAAAGTCCAGCCATTCAGCCGTCACCCGGGCCACTTCATTGCCCACCGCCCGGATCCGTTCAAAATCCCCCGGAAAGACCAGGGCCTTCTCCGTGACATCCAGGCCCGCCATGGTAAGGGGGATGCCCGAGCGGAAGACCAGGTCAGCTGCCTCGGGATCAACCAGGATGTTGAACTCGGCGGCCGGCGTCCAGTTGCCGTGGGCGATACCGCCGCCCATCAGATAGATGTGGCGGATTTTCGCTTTCAGTTCCGGGTCAAGCAGCAGGAGGGCCGCGATATTGGTCAGGGGGCCCGTGGGGATCAGGACGACCGGCTCTTCACAGCCGCGGATCAGGCGTCCCATCAGCTCAGCCGCCTCTTCGGCCACCGGCTGGCGGTCAGGCTCCGGCAGGACAGGTCCGTCCAGGCCTGTAACCCCGTGAACCGTCGGCGCGATGATGGCCTCCGCCAGGAGCGGTTTCTCCCTGCCGGCAGCCAGCGGGGCGTCCAAACCGATCAGGGTCATGATCCGGGCCGCATTGTAGGTCGTTTTCTCCAGGGTCTGGTTGCCGCAGCAGGTGGTGACCGCCAGGATATCGAGTTCCGGCCTGGCTGCTGCCAGCACCCAGGCGATGGCGTCGTCGTGACCGGGATCGCCATCCAAAATGACAGGTATCTTTTTCATGCCTGCCCCCTTTTCAGACCCTCTTGATGGAGTGCTTGCGGGCCTTGCGCTTGAGACTGATGGAATAGATGACCAGGCCCAGCAGGGTGGTTACGTAGGGAATCAGGGAGACCAGGTAGCTGGAAACCCCCTGCAGCCCTGAGACCTTGGTCCTGAGCGCCTGGGCCAGGCCGAAAAGGAGTGAGGACAGCATACCGCCAACCGGCTCCCCCCGGCCCATGGCCTGGGCGGCCAGGGCGATGAAACCGCGGCCCGCAACAAAACCCGAGTTCCAGCCCTGCGAATAGTACATGGACATGAAAGCCCCGCCAAAGCCCGCCAGAGCGCCCGACAGGCCGATGGCAACATACTTGATCTTCAGGACGCTGACTCCGACACTTGATGCCGCATCCGGATTCTCCCCCACTGCCCGGATCTTGAGGCCAACCGGGGTTTTGTAGAGGAAGAGCCAGATCAGGAAAACGAAGAAGAAGGCCAGGTAGGTGAGCACCGCGTGACCCGATATGACTTCACCCAGAACGGGAATCTTGTCGATCAGGGGAATTTTAACAGTGGGGATCAGGATGTTGGGAGTAACCAGATTTCCCGTATTCCCCCGCAAGCCCGTGAACATGTTGAGCAGGAAAATGGTTCCCCCCGCACCCAACATATTGACGGCGATACCCACCAGGATGATATCCGTTTTCAATTTCAGGGCGAAAAAACCCATCATGAGTCCCAAAAGCATCCCCACAATGACTGCCCCCAGGACTCCGACCAGCCAGTTTTGAGTCCAGTAGGCAAAGAGGAAACCGAAAAGAGCCGTGATCATCATCGTGCCCTCAAGGCCAATGTTGACCACACCTGCCTTCTCAGCGACCACCGCTCCCAGGGTCGCAAAGAGAATGGGAGCCGTGATGCGGAGAATAGCAAAAAGAAAGTCTGCCTTAAAAATCGCCTGGAAGAGTTGCTCAAACATGGTTCTTGCCTCCGCCTGCATATTTCGAAGCGTCAAGCCTCATCAAGTCTTCCTGGGTGGTTTTGACCACGATTTTCTGTCTGTAACCCGACAGGAACTGCTCGGCGGCAAAGAAAAGGAAAATGGCCGCTTGGATAATGTCGATCATTTCGACAGGGACATCACAGTAGGTGGACATGAGCAGGCAGCCCTTATTCAGGTAGGCGATGAAAAAAGCCGCCAGGGGCACATAGGCGGGATTGTTCTTGGCCAGGATGGCGATGGTGATCCCCACCCAACCGTAGCCGGGCAGATCGCGCCACAAGTAGGTCGTGTAGCGGCCCAGGACTTCAAGGCTGCCACCCATGCCAGACAATAAACCGCCGATGACCTGGGCCAGCACAATGGTTCCACCCACATTCATACCTGAATAAAGTGAAAAGGACTCGTTGATACCGATCATACGGATGGCGTAACCCCACCGCGTACGGTAGAGGAAAAAAGTCACCAGAACGGTAGCGACAAGGGCAATGATGAATCCGACCGTAAGCTTGCTGTTGCCGGGTACCAGGGAGGGAATGACGGCTGTGGGCTTGAATTCCTTGGTCATGGTCGCCCCCTTGGTCCGGTCGGCGAAATGGAAATTCAGGTAGTGCAGCACGATATAGAGGAGAATAAAGTTAAGCATCAGGCTGGTCACCATCTCACTGGCTCCCAGTTTGACCTTGAGCAGGGCCGGAATCAGCATAATCAAGCCACAAGCGATGGTTGCGATCAGAACGCTGACGACCCAGTGCCAGCCTGAATTGATATTGAGGTAAACGCCCAGGATACCGCCAATGAAGCCGCCAGCGAGCACACAGCCTTCACCCGCCAGGTTGAACTGGTTGGCTGAGAACATAATCGTGACCGCAAGTCCCGTGAAAATGATGGGAATAGTCGCGGCCAGGACCTGGTAAATATACTGAATATTGAAAATGACGGATCCTTCGTTAAAGCTGACTAGTGGTCCGATGAGAAGATACCTCATGGCCGTGAAAGGTGTCTTGGACGTTATTAAAATAAGAATCATGGCAACCAGGAGCGCGATGCTGATGGCCGCCGCACCTCGTGTCACATTAAACAGTGTCATTCGCTTGTCACGCATGGGAAGCCCTCCCGATCTCCTCCTGGCTTTGGCGTTTCAGCCCGAGCATGTATTCACCCATCATGAGGTCGTCCCATTGGCCGTCATCAAAATAGCCGGCAATCCTCCCCTCATAGAGAACAATCAAGCTGTCGGACAGCTCCATGACCTCGTTCAGATCAGCGGATACCAGCAGAACTGCGGCGCCCGCCCTCGAAAGATCAACCAGTTTCTTGCGGATCAGTTCGGTGGCCCCCACATCGATACCCCGGGTGGGCTGGTCGGCAATGATCAGGATGGGATCGCTTGAAAATTCACGGGCAACGACGACCTTCTGGATGTTACCGCCGGACAACATGCCCACTTCCTGGCTCCTGGTTTTGCAAAGCACTGAATAGTCGGCGATCAGCCGGTCGCTTTCCTTGTTCAGCTCTTTCACCCGAAAAAGAGGTCCCCGGTTGAACCGCTTCTGGCGAAACCGGTCAGAGATTACGTTCTCCTCAACGCTGGCCGACTGGGCAACACCAAAGGTCATCCGATCCTCCGGCACATAGGAGACGCCGAGTGAACGGATTCTACCCTGGGGCTGTCCTATCAGATTTTCACCTCCGACAGTGACCGTCCCCTTTTCCGGCAGCCTCAGGCCAAAAAGAATATCGACCAGTTCCCGTTGGCCGTTGCCCTCAACACCCGCGATCCCCACAATCTCACCGCTGCGCACTGAAAAAGTTACCCCATCGAGGGCGTTTTTCCCCCACTCATTGATGTAGTGGAGGCCCTCAACATGCAAAACCAATTCGCCAGGCTCCGCTTTCTCCTTGTCCATCTGCAGGATGACGTCCCGCCCTACCATGAGCCGGGAAATTTCTTTTTCACTGATGGAACCGGTCTCGTGGACGCCCATCGATTTCCCAGCCCGCATGATGGTGATACGGTCCGTCAGTTCTTTGACTTCATTCAGTTTGTGCGATATGAAGATGATGGTGAAGCCCTGCTCCCGCAAATGGTTCAATTCTTCAAATAGAGTGGCCGTTTCCTGTGTCGTCAAAACAGCTGTCGGCTCATCCAGAATGAGGACGCGGGCGCCGCGTACCAAGGCTTTCAGTATTTCAACCTTTTGCTTCATGCCAGCTGTGATATCGGCAACGCGGGCAGTCGGCTCCACATGGAGATTGTATTTTTTCGCGTTTTCCACCGTCAGGGCAACCGCCTGTTTGTAATCAATAAAAAACCCGGTTTTTTTTGGCTCCATGCCCAGTACGATGTTTTCCGCCACGGTCAGGCTGGGAACCAGCATAAAATGCTGATGAACCATGCCGATGCCCATACCGATGGCGTCCGTCGGGCTTGAAAAATGAACCTGCTCCTCCCCGACGAAAATCTCCCCGCCGGTCGGTTTCTCCAAGCCAAAAAGGATCTTCATCAGGGTGGATTTGCCCGCCCCATTTTCACCGATTAAGGCATGGATTTCACCCGCCTTAACTGAAAAATCAACCTCCCGGTTGGCGGCAATACCGTTGGGATATATTTTTGTGATCCCCTTCATCCGGACAACGAGTTGGTCCTGATCCATTCGCTTGCTTCTCCTGTCTCCCTCAAGATGCGTCCTCCGGAACGCAAATCGACAAAAGGGGGCCTGCCTTCAGGCCCCCTTCCGGTTCTGATCCGATTGCCAATGCTATCGTCAATGGTGCCCGCTAGGGCTGCATTTCGTCGCGCAACTTGACAACACTCATGGATTCATCGCCAATGGCAGAGGAAACCTTGATGGTTCCTTCCCGCACTGCCTTTTCGGCCGCGAACACCTTGTCCTGGACTTCCTGGGGCGCGTATTTGACGAAGTTCTTGTCAGAGACAAAGCCAACACCGCCCTCAACCAGGCCCAGGTTTACTTCCTTGCCCCAGTAGGTGCGGCCGGCATCCCACTCGTCGAAGATCCAGATGATGGAATCGCCAACGTTCTTGAGGCCGGAGGTCAGGGTGATTGCCGCAAGCTCGGCTGACAGGGTCAGCTCCTGGTCGGAGTCAACGCCAATGAACCAGGCCTTGCCCGTCTCGAGTGCAGCTTCCGCACCGCCATTGCCTGAAAGACCCGCGACGCCCCAGATGATATCAGCCTTGTTGTCATTGATCATGGCAAGGCCCATCTCCTTGGCTGTCGCTGTGTCAACGTAGCTGTTGACGTAGCGGGTGTCGACTTTAACCTCCGGATCAGTTGCCTTGGCGCCTTCCAGGAAGCCGAAAAGGAAGTCGTTAATGACCGGGCTGTCAATGCCGCCGATGAATCCGACAACCTTCTCAGGATTGATGTTTTCAACCGAGGTCTGCGAGGTCATGGCCGCGGCAAAAACACCGATCAGATAGCCCATGTCGTTCTGGCGATAGCTCAGGTTGACCACATTATCGTTCTCGCCGACATGGGTGGTGTCGTCGTAGATGAGAAACTTCTGGTCGGGATAGGCATCGGCCGCTTCTTTCAGGTACTCCGGCATCTGGTAGGTGCCGCAGATGACAAGATCGTACGTGCCCATGGCCGCCACGTCCGCGATTGTCTGCTGCCATTTGGGCTGGTCGGCATCCGTGCCGCCCATCTCCTTGGTTTCATAGGTGATGCGGCCGGCGTCGGCCAGTTTCTTCAGGCCGGCTTCAGCCGAGTCAAAGAAGGACTTGTCACCCAGATTACCGTTGACCAGATTGACCACCTTGTAGACTTTGCCGGCAGGCTCCGTTGCTTCCGTTTTCGCAGGCTCAGTTTTACCCGGCTCCACAGGCTTCTTGTCGCAGGCTGCCATAGAGATGGCCAGGACGGCGACCAGAAGGAAAACAAGCATTTTTTTCATGTTTTTCTCCTTAAAAAATGATCTGTCCTCATATGAATATGAGGACGCTGTCTCTCCCCCCCTTGGACAGGATCGACATTTTCGATTTGTGTTATGAACGTCTTGCAAGACGAACCGTTTGGACAGGCACTGTTATCTGGTATGCAACACCATTCGGAACGCCCCGGACGAACACCATAGTGCATTGTACACATATAAGCGACGGCGGTCAATCATTAAACGGTCACAAATTCAACAGTTTGCGGGACTCCGATCAGCTTTCAGGCGCATAGCGCCTGACTCCCTTGATCCGCTTCACAAGCTCCCGCGCGCCGGACGATTCGATGTCCAGCAGGCGCAGGGTGGATCGGCCCGGAAGTCCTATCAACAGCTGATCATCCGCTACCCTCATGCCCACAGTTACCAGGGAATCCGGATCTGATTTTGAATGGAAGAAAACCACGTCCCCTTCCTCCATGGACTTCAAATCGGGTTCCCCCTCCTCAGTTTTCGCCAGCTCCACCGGCAGGCCCTCCCCGAAGAGCGTGCCGCGGTCGCGGGACAAATTCAGGCCATTCAAAAGACCGGCTACGTGGATGGCGCCTTCGGGGCTGATGCCGCGCGCTGTCACGCCCCCGGGGATGACAGGACTGTTGTAAAAGGTCATCATGGTCGCCGCCAGGAGCTGCTGGACATTTTCTTCCGGGACCAGGGCCGACAAAGGCGGGACCAGCATGACACCCGAAGTGTTGATCCAGCCTGTCTTCAGATCAGGCAGCTTGACCCGGAGCAGGTCGCCGTTGCGGTAATCGGCGTAGAGGATGGTCCCCATGGGTGCCTCCACCAGCAGCGAACCCGAGCGGGCATGGCTCATGACCCGCTTGAAAGGCACGCGCACCATGACTCTGGCCACACTGCCCTCTGGTGAGATGGACCAGGTATCAGCTGAAAGATGGGATCGCCTGATGTAGCCCTCCACTCCGTCATCCAGGCGGACCCGGATAAAAGCCCTGTCCCGGGTATCCAGCATGGTCACGTGCTCGTTGAGGAGGGCCTCGGTCACCCGCAGGCTGGCAACGTCCGGCAAAGAGAAGACGGGCGCCGCGGATGCGCTTACCACGGCCGTATCCCTGGCGTGCAGGTATTGGTCCCAGCCTGGCGGCAGCGTTTCCTGGGCCGGGGGCGTGACATCAAAGTCGAAGGTCTTTTCAGAGATTTGCGGGACAACAAAAAACAGGCCTGCCATGATGAGGGTAAAGACCAGGCCGGCAATCAGCCAGGGAGGAATCCGCCGTTTCCTTTTGCTGAGAAAAACCTGCCGGCTTTTCTTTTTTTCCTCCAGGGGGGATTGCGACGCCCCCTGATCCGGGGGGATGCCCCGCCTGATTTCAATCTTTGGCGGCCCGGCACGCTTGTTTTCCCCGTCAGTCATCTTCCGCCTCCCCTTTCAGGCCAGGAACTGTATCCAAGATACAGAAGGCGAGGGCGTACTCATTTTCATGTGAGATGCTGAGTGACAGCGACCGGCCGCCCCTCTTTTGATAGAGCGCCCGGGCGGCGCTGTGCAGGGTTACTTCCGGTGCGCCGTCCCTGCCGCTCCGGATCTCGATATCCCGAAAGCGGACTCCTTCCCGGCCAATACCGGTTCCCAGTGCCTTGGAGACGGCTTCCTTGGCAGCAAAACGGCCCGCCAGCCTCCGCGGGTCACCACAACAGACAGCTAATTCCTCTTCCGTGAAGATGCGGCCGAGAAAGCGGCTACCATGCTTTGCCATGACCCGTTCGAAACGTTTGACCGAAATGAGATCAACTCCGGTGCGCATAAGATTCCATTAAGGTATCTGGTGTTTTTTCCGCAGCCGCAAATCATCGCCGATGAAGGCATACTTGAGGAAGTTGCCGTTGAGACGGCTGGCGATGCGGCGGTCATAAAGGCGGGAAAAATCGGCCACCTCGATGTTGGAGGCGATGATGGTGGCAAGTTTGCGGTGCTGGCGCGCGTCAAGCAGGAGGATCAGCTGGGCATAGGTGTCGGGCGTTACCGGCTCCGTTCCCAGGTCATCAATCAGCAAAAGCTCCCAGGTCTGGAGGGCCTTGAAAAGCAGGGAGGTCTCTTCCAGGAGCTCAGGGTCGGGCCGGTAGGAGGCTTTTTGCCTTTTGTGCCGGGTGATCAAATCGAAAAGATTGGGGGCTGTCATGTAGACAACCGATTTGCCCTCATCCATCAGCCGGTGGCCAATGCACTGCATGAGGAAGGTCTTGCCGGTTCCCGGCGCTCCCGAGAAGAACAGGTTCCGGTCACGCAGGCGGTTGAAATGACCCGTGTAGAGCTGGGCCATCTGCAGGTAATCCGCCATCTGTTCCCGGGCCGAAACCCGGGTATCGCCGCACTTGAGCTTCTCATTGCTGAAGAGGTTGAGGTTGAAGCTGGCGAAGGTGTGGCTTTCGTCCATGACATCGGGGAAATAGGCGGGCAGAATCTCCTGGATAATCTGCCTGCGGCACCGGCACCAGTCCCCGTCCGCCCGGCCGGTATCATTGCAGGCACGGCAGACATAAGCCGGCTGATCGTAACCGTCGGCAATGCTGTGCCGCTTTAAAAAAGAAAGCCGCTCTTTTTCGAGGAGGGCAAAAGCCTCTGCTCCCGATCCGGCCGGTCCCCGCTCCTGACCCACCACAGCCAGGAGCTGATTCAGCCCGGCCTCCCTGAGCTGCCTGTCAAGCTCCTCCAGCCGGGGAAAACGGGCATAGAGCTGCTCCACCCGCTCATCCCGTACCTTGAAAGCCTCATTGCGCCTCCGCTCATAGATACGGATCACGTCATCGTTGATTCTCTGGGTCAGGCTTTTCATGCTTCCAATCCGTCTTCCGGCTCCTCCGGGTTGATGCGGGGCATCCGCGTATCATAGCCCGCCTCGCTGCCCAAAGCGCGTTCTTCGCCCTCCCTGAAATTGCCGCGGTTATCCCTGACCGGTACCTGTTTGCTCCTGGCCCGCGCTGCATCGCTTTGCCGGTCTTTCTCATGCTTTCTGACTTCATCAAGGGTGGTCAGCCCGGACTCATGCCAATCTTTCAGGACGGCCGTCACAAAACGGATACTGGGTTTGGATGCCCCCCGCGTCTTCGAGAGCGCCTCGTCAATGATCTCCCGGTCATAGCCGAATTCATCGATCCACATATCAATGTCTTTCAGGTCGTATTCCGTCAAGAGGCGGCGCAGCTTCTTGCCCACGTAGGCCTTGATCTTGTTTTTCTCGAGAAAGCGGGCGTAGTAGACAGACAACTGGTCATAGGTGCGGACCCCTGCCGCCGCCCAGTCCTCAGCGATCCGGTTGGCATAGCCGGGACCGTCCAGCCTGTTGTTGTTGGCGGCCTCCTGAAAGAGGGCGTAGACCACTTCCGGTTCAAAGCCATAGGCCTCAAACCATCGGTCAATCTGGTCATACCACATAAAGGTCATGATCCCCTGGAAAAAGGTCATTTTGATCAGGTTAACCATCCGTTCCCGCTCCTGGTTCAGGTTCTCACGTTCAGTGATCTCACTGGGCAGGGAGGAGGCGATGGGCCGGTATCTTTTTTGCAATTCAAGCATCTTGAGATCGGTGATTGAAATATCGGTATCCCCGACAATAATCAGATGCATGCGCTGGAGTTCAAGCAGGGATTCATCAACGGCCTCTTCCGAGATCCCCAGCCGGTCGGCGATGTCAGCCCGGGTGGCATCACGCGATCCGTAGGCGGATACGCTGTTCAGAAAGAGATAGCACTTGACCGCGTTGCCGCTCAATTTCGGCATCATGTCATGAATGAATAAATCAGGGACAGGCGTGTCGCTGAACATGATCGAATGATCTTCCTTGATACGCAAAGCAGGCACCCCTCTCTTACGACCGTCGTGCCTTCTCATCTTAGCAGACTCCGGTCAAGTGACAGGGGGAGAACCTGCAGGTTCCCCCCCGACTTGCCATGAATTACGGACAGCTAGTCCGCCTCTGCCATGCGAAGATAGGCCTGGTAGCGCTCATCCGCGGCCTGGCGGGCGCGCTCGAAGATCTCATTCACCTTATCTTCAGAATACTTTTTGTAAAGTGATGTGTAGCGGACCTCCCGCTCCAGGAATTCTCTGTAATCCCGGGTCGGCGGCTTGGAGTCCAGGACGAAGGGATTCTTGACCGGATCCTCGGCCCTGAGCGCCGGGTTATAGCGCCACAGATGCCAGTATCCCGTCTCGACCGCGTCCTTTTCCCGTTGCTGTGACAGGGCCAGGCCGCCCCGGATCCCGTGATTGATGCAGGGCGAGTAGGCGATGACCAGGGAGGGGCCATTCCAGGCCTCCGCTTCGCGGAGCGCCCGCAGGGTCTGCGCCTGGCTGGCGCCCATGGCAATCTGGGCGACATAGACATAGCCGTAGGCAACGGCCATCATGCCCAGATCTTTTTTCTTGAGCGGTTTGCCGCCCGCGGCGAACTGTGCGACCGCGCCCAGCTGGGTCGCCTTGGAAGCCTGCCCGCCCGTATTGGAATAGACTTCCGTATCCAGAACCAGGACATTGACATCCTCGCCGGAAGCCAGGACATGATCCAGGCCGCCGTAGCCGATGTCGTAGGCCCAGCCGTCACCCCCGATAATCCAGGTGGAGCGCAGCATGAGATAGTCCTTGAGCTCCAGGATCCGGTCGCGAAGCGCTGCACTTTTTCCGGACAATTCGGCTTCAGTCAGGGCGAAGATCAGCTTGGCAGCAATGCCCCGGGCCCCGTCCTTGACGTCCTTATTCTCGAACCAGTCTTCCAGGGACTGGCGCAAACCCGCGGGGAGATCCTTGCTTCCCAGCAAAGTCTCCAGGTAGCCGGTCACCCGGTCGCGGATCTGCTTGACGCCCAGGTGCATGCCCATACCGTATTCCGCATTGTCCTCAAAAAGCGAGTTGGCCCAGGAGGGCCCGAAGCCCTCGTCATTGACGCAGTAGGGCATGGAGGGGGCGGAACCTCCCCATATGGAGGAACAGCCGGTCGCGTTGGCGATCATCATGCGGTCGCCGAAGAGCTGGGTTGTCAGGCGGACGTAAGGCGTCTCACCGCAGCCGGCGCAGGCGCCGGAGAACTCCAGAAGCGGCCTTTCAAACTGGCTGCCCTTGACGGTCATCTTGTTCAGGGGATTGGGCTTCCTGGAAAGTGACTGTGCGTACTCCCAGTGTTCCGCTTCCAGCATGTGCTCTTCCAGGGGTTCCATGACCAGGGCTTTTTCCTTGGCCGGGCAGACCTGGGCACAGGATCCGCAGCCGGTGCAGTCGAGTGCGGAAATCTGAATCCTGAAGCCGTACTGGTCGTAAGGCTTCATGCCTTTGACGGTTTTAAAGGTGTCCGGCGCCTTGGCCTCCTCTTCTTCCGTCAGCAGGAAGGGCCGGATGACGGCGTGGGGGCAAACGTAGGCGCACTGATTGCACTGAATGCAGTTTTCAGGAATCCAGCGGGGCACATTGATGGCAATTCCGCGTTTCTCGTATTGGGCGGTCGCCTGAGGCATGGTCCCGTCCACGTGATCCATGAAGACGGAGACAGGCAGGCTGTCGCCTTCCTGACGGTTCATGACATCGGCAATATTGAGCACGAAAGCAGGGGCCTCCCGGAACCGGACCGGGGTATCCGCCGCGTCGCGCCAATGGGCAGGAACCTTGACCTCCCGGACCTGTTCAATGCCGGCATCGACGGCCTGGTAGTTCATCCTGACCACATCCTCGCCCTTGTCGCCGTAAGACCGGACAATGGCCTCCTTCATGTGCCGGACGGCTTCTTCGACCGGGATGACCTGGCTGATCTGGAAAAAGGCCGCCTGGCAGATGGTGTTGATCCGGCTCCCAAGGCCCAGTTCCTGTGCGATGGCGACCGCATCGATGATGTAGAAGCGGATGTCATTTTGCGCCAGGTAGCGCTTGACATGACCGGGGAGGAAGCCGTCGAGTTCCTCTTCTGTCCGTGTTGTATTGAGCAGGAAGGATCCGCCCTTTTTGAGCGCCTTCAGCATGTCGTATTTATCGATATAGGCCTGGTTGTGGCAGGCGACAAAATCGGCATTTTCAACCAGGTAGGGTGCCCGGATGGGAGAGTTGCCGAAACGGAGGTCCGAGATAGTCACGCCCCCCGACTTCTTTGAGTCATAGGAGAAGTAGGCCTGGGCGTACATGGGCGTGTTGTCGCCGATGATCTTGATGGAGTTCTGGTTGGCCCCCACGGTCCCGTCTGAGCCCAGTCCCCAGAAACGCGCCGCGAAGGTTCCTTCGGGCGAAACTTCCAGCGGTTCGGTGACAGGCAGCGAAAGGTGGGTGACATCGTCCTCGATGCCGATGGTGAACTCCGTCCTGGGCGCATCTTCCGCCAGCATGTCAAAGACGGCCTTGATCTGTGAGGGCGCGGTATCCTTGGAACCCAGCCCGTAGCGGCCGCCTGAGACCAGGATGGGGCTGTTGGCGCAGGAGAGGGCCGATACCACGTCGAGATAGAGGGCCTCGCCGGGCGCCCCCGGCTCCTTGGAGCGGTCCAGGACCGCCAGTTTCTTCACGGTCGGCGGGATGGCCTCCAGCAACCTGTCAGCGCTGAAGGGCCGGAAGAGATGAACATGGATGACGCCTGTCTTTCTTCCGCGGCAGTTCAGATAATCGGCCGTTTCACAGATGGTGTCATAGACGGACCCCATGCAGATGATGATCTCCTCCGCCTCCGGATCCCCGTGGTAGACAAAAGGTTTATACGTCCGGCCCGTCAGTTTGCTGATTTCCTCCATGTAGTGCTCGACCACCTGGGGAACCTGATCGTAAAACTGGTTGGGGGCCTCCTTCATCTGGAAGAAAATGTCCGGATTCTGCGCCGTGCCCCGGATGCAGGGATCGTTGGGGGTCAGACCGCGTTTCCTGAAAGCATCCAGGGCCTCCATGTCGACCAGCCCTGCCAGGTCTTCATAGTCCAGCTGCTCGATCTTCTGGATCTCATGCGAGGTCCGGAAACCGTCGAAAAAGTGCAGGAAGGGCACCCGGCTTTTGATGGCAGAAAGGTGGGCGATGACGCCCAGATCCATGGCTGCCTGGACGCCGTGCGAGGCCAGGATGGCAAAACCTGTCTGCCTGGCGGCCATGACATCGCTGTGGTCGCCGAAGATGGAGAGGGCGTGGCCGGCGATGGCCCGGGCCGACACGTGGAAAACGGCGGGCAAAAGCTCACCGGATATCTTGTACATGTTGGGAATCATGAGAAGCAGGCCCTGGGAAGCCGTATAGGTGGTGGTCAGGGCACCGGTGGCAAGCGATCCGTGAACGAAGCCGGCAGCTCCCCCTTCGGACTGCATTTCAATCACTTTCACGGTCTGCCCGAAGATGTTCTTTCGCCCCTGCTGGGACCATTGGTCCACACTGTCCGCCATTCCGGATGAGGGCGTAATCGGGTAGATTCCGGCGACTTCAGTAAAAGCATACGACGCGTAAGCAGCCGCCGTATTTCCGTCCATTGTCACGTAGTTTTTCTTTTTAGACATTCCATTTCCCCTATCGTATTCAAAGCCTGTTAAAACCCGAACCATTATAGCACGCCAGCCGCCGGCCGCCTCCACAAGGAGCGGCCCGTCATCTCCCTGGGGATCTCAATCCCCAGAAGATCCAGCATGGTCGGCGCCAGATCCGCCAGCCGGCCGTCATCCAGCGTCCCTTGACGGAGCCCGGCCCCGATCAGCTTGACCGGGTTGGTCGTGTGGGCGGTAAAAGAACCGCCATTGACCGGATCGATCATCTCCTCCAGGTTGCCGTGGTCGGCCGTGACAAAGGCGACACCGCCCCGGTCCAGGATGGCCGGGACGATCCTCGACATACACTGGTCGACCGTCTCCAGCGCGCGGACCGCCGCTTCAAAGATCCCTGTATGACCGATCATGTCGCCGTTTGCAAAATTCAGGATGATAACGTCGGGCGCATCTTCCTCCATGGCTTCCAAAAGGCGGTCCGTTACCTCAATGGCGCTCATCTCCGGCTGCAGGTCGTAAGTGGGAACCTGGGGGGACGGCACCAGGATACGCCGTTCACCCGCGAAGGGCTCTTCCCTGCCTCCGTTGAAAAAGAAGGTCACGTGGGCGTATTTTTCCGTTTCGGCAATCCGAAGCTGGGTCAGGCCGGCATCCGAGACGGCCTGGCCGAAAATGCCCGTCAGCTTTTCGGGTGGAAAAGCCGTTTTAAAATCCTTGAAGGACTCAAAATCAGCGCTGTACTCCGCCATGCCGACATATGCCAGTCCCAGAGGTGAAGCCAGGACCGGGAATTCCTTGAAACCGGGCTGGCAGAAAGCCCGGGTCAGCTCCCTTGCCCGGTCGGGCCTGAAATTGAAGAATATGAAGCTGTCCCCGCCCCTGATGGGGGCCACCGGTTGCCCGTCCGGCTTGATCATGAGGACGGGCAGGATGAACTCATCGGTCACCCCGCGTGCGTAGGAAGCCCGGATAGCGGCCACCGGATCGGTCGCCCGCTCCCCGTCGAAATCGACAGCTGTCAGGGCCCGGTAAGCTTTTTCCACCCGGTCCCAGCGGTTGTCGCGATCCATGGCATAGTAGCGGCCGCCCAGCGTCGCCACCCGGCCCAGACCGGCCTGCCGGATATGATCCAGCAGGGCTTCCATGTAACCGGCGCCGGATTCAGGCGGGGTGTCACGGCCGTCAAAGAAAGCGTGAATGGCCAGATCGCGCACACCGTTTTCCCTGGCCATGTCAATCAGGGCAAAAAGATGTTTGATATGACTGTGGACGCCGCCGTCCGAGAGCAGGCCGGCCAGATGGAGGGTGGACCCCATCTGGACTGCCCGTCGCATGGCCCACAAAAGGGCTTCATTTTTGAAGAAACTTCCGTCATCGACGGCGTTGCTGATCCGCAGGAGATCCTGGTAGACAATCCGGCCGGCCCCGATGTTGGTGTGCCCCACTTCCGAGTTGCCCATCTGTCCTTCAGGCAGGCCGACATCACGGCCGCTTGTCTGAATCACTGACTCGGGCCATCTGGCGGACAGGCTGTCAAGATAAGGCGTTCTGGCCGCCAGGACCGCATTGCCTTCAATTTTTTGCGACAGGCCCCAGCCGTCCAGGATCAGGAGGGCAACGGGGCCTTCAGGTTTTTGGGTCATGGCCTTACCCCTTGGCGATGGCGCCGAATTCGGCAGCATCAAGGGAGGCACCCCCGACCAGCCCGCCGTCAACGTGCGGCTGGGCGAAGAGCCCGGCAGCGTTCTGGCTGTTGATGGAACCGCCATAGAGAATTTTGGCCATCGTTGCGGCCGCCTCTCCATAGAGGTCATTCAGCAGAGCCCGGATGTGGGCACAGGCCTCTTCAGCTTGCGCATCAGTCGCCGTATCCCCTGTACCAATGGCCCAGACCGGCTCATAGGCAATCATGATCTGACAGAGCGAATCAGGCGCAATCCCGTCGAAGGCGGCTTTGACCTGCCTTGAGAGTACGGTTTCCGTTTCCCCCTTCTGTCTCTCCTCTTTCAACTCGCCCACACAGATAATGGGGCGGACACCCCAGCCAAGCGCTGCCTTGACTTTGGCATTGACCGTCTGGTCGGTTTCACCAAAGTATGCGCGCCGCTCGGAATGCCCGATAACGACGTAGGACACATGCATTTCAGCCAGCATCTTCATGGATACTTCACCCGTAAAGGCGCCCTTGTCATCCTGATGACCATTTTGTGCCGCCACCCGCACCGGCGTCCCCGCGGCATGGGAAACAGCCGCATCAAGGGCTGTAAAGGGTACGGCCACGATCACTTTGGAAGGGGCCGCGGCTGCATAGGGCATGAGCTGATCGATGAAGGAAAGCGCTTCGGATGGCACACCGTAATTCATCTTCCAGTTGCCTGCGGAGACGAGTCCGCGCGGGTCGCGGTCAAGCAGGCAGTCGATCCCGGGGAGTACCTTGCCTTCCAGAAATTCCAGCGAAGCCCCCCCGCCTGTCGAAATATGGGTGACCCTGGAGGCAAAACCCAGCTGCTCCATGGCGGCGGCTGAGTCGCCGCCCCCGATGATGGAGACGATGCCCGCATCGGCGATGGCCTGGGCAACTTTTCGCGTCCCCCGGCTGAAGGCTTCAAATTCAAAGACGCCGACCGGCCCGTTCCATACAACGGTGCCGGATTTGGAAATGATGTCACCGAAGAGTTCAGCTGTTTTGGGACCGATGTCAAGCCCCATCATGTCGTCCGGAATCTGGTTGGAAGGCACAATGACGGGGGTGGCATCTGCCGCGTAGCGGTCCGAAACCGTGGTGTCAACCGGCAGAACCAGATTGACGCCCTTTTCTTCGGCAAGCGCCATCAATTCCCTGGCCAGATCGAGCTTATCGGCTTCACAGATGGAGCTGCCTACCGGCCAGCCCTTGGCGGCCTGGAAGGTATAGGCCATGCCGCCTCCGATCAGGAGATTGTCCACATTATCGATCAGGTTGCGGATGACGCCGATTTTGTCAAAGACCTTGGCCCCGCCCAAAATAGCGGTCAATGGCCGCTTGGGTTCGCTGACCGCCCGGCCCAGCATCTCGAGCTCGCGGTTGATGGTATAGCCTGCAACCGCTGGCAGGAAAGAGGCGACACCTGCTGTCGAGGCATGTGCCCGGTGCACGGCGCCAAAGGCGTCGCTGGCGTAAAGCTCGGCCATGGAGGCCAATTTTTTTGCGAATTCGGGCCTGTTTTTTGTCTCCTCTTTATGGTAGCGGACGTTTTCCAGAAGCAGAATTTCCCCTTCGCCGACTTCCTTGGCTTTGGCCATGGCATCCGGCCCGATCACGTCTTTGGCCAGGGTGACGGGAAGGCCCGTCAGTTCTGCCAGACGGGCGGCCACCGGCTCCAGGGAGAGGGCAGGGTCAAAGCCTTTGGGCCTCCCCAGGTGTGAGACAATAATCAGGCGAGCCCCGCGCTCAACAAGGGAGCGGATGGTCGGGATGGCCGCCCTGATCCTCCGGTCATCGGTGATCTTGCCCGTTTCGGGGTCCAGTGGCACGTTGAATTCGGCGCGAAGCAGAACCCGCTTGCCCTTGACGTCCACATCATCAATTGTTTTTTTGTCGTAGCTAATCATTTTTCCCTCACTTATTCTCATGCACACCGGCGGCGCCGGCCTGCCATAATAATCCCGGGCAACACGAAGCGGCCCCTGTCCAGTTTAACGCCCGCTCGAAAATTCCGCAGTTGGCATTTCTCCGAATATTTTAACCCAAATCGGGCTGGATCACGACTTCAAGACGAGTCCCGCGGGAAAAAAGAACTTTCCAGCCGGTACATGGCCGCATGCTGATCTTCCCTGCCGTGACTGTCGGAGCCGGCTATGCAGAAGAGGCCCAGCCGGGATGCAGCCGCCTGTATCATGGCGGATTCTTCCGGCCCGGCCTTGCCGTGAAAACACTCAACCCCGAGGATACCCTGGTCCCGGATCAGGGAGAAGCGGCAGTCGAGCGTCCGGCTGCCGGGGAGCGGCCGGTCACACCAGCCATATTGCTGGGGATGGGCCAGAACGGCCACCCCTCCCCCCTTCCTGATCACTTCAGCCACCTGCCCCAGCTCTCTTTTTTTTCTGGCAACGTAGGCCGGCCTTCCTTCATTCAGGAGTTTCTGAAAAGCACTGGCAATGGATGGGAAACCGGCGTGTTCCACCAGCCAGAGCGCCATATGGACCCGCCCGCGGATCTCATCATCTTCCCCAGTCCCGGCAAGGTCGGCCTCGCTGATGGCGTAACCGAGTTGGTTGAGCCGGGCGATCATGCGGCGGTTTCGCTCCTGCCGCTCTAAAACGACTTCCTCCAGGTAGTCCAGCATGGCTTGGGGCTGGTCCTCCGTGAAATAGCCCAGGACGTGGACTTCCTGTCCTTCGAAACGGCAGCTGCATTCAACACCGGGAATAAAACGGACTTGCGCGTCCAGGTCCCGGAGGGCAGCCCGGACAGGGAGAACCCCCGCCATGGAATCATGGTCTGTCAGGGAAAAAGCCCGCAACCTCTTGGCCAGGACTTCATCAACCAGTTCCCGGGGCGACTGAGCGCCGTCCGAATAGCGGGAGTGAAGGTGGAAATCGACACCTCCGAGACGGGTGGCCTCTTCCAGGTACCGGGCGAGTGGAATCTCAGTCATGGCCCATATTTTCAGCCGGATTCGCGGCCTCCGCAATTTCCGAGATGAAATAGCGGGGTCTTGCCTTGACTTCGCGGAAAAGCGAATCGATATATATCCCGATCAGGCCCAGGCTGATCAGGATAATGCTCCCGATCAGAAGCTGGAGCAGGATGACGGTGGTAAAACCGGTAGCTGCACGGCCGCGAAAATACATGACCAGGGTCTGGATGGACAGGCCCAGGAATACCAGGAGGAAGAAAGTGCCCATGCTGCTGATGAGCAGGAGAGGCCGCGATGAAAAACCGGTCAGGGCGCTGATGGACAATTTCAGCAGCTTGCGCAGGCCCCACTTGCTCTTGCCTGATGCCCGCTCTCCCACGACAAAGGGGAGGGAGACACGCTTGAAACCCATCCAGGCCGAAAGGGCCCGGAAAAAAGTGTCTTTTTCAGGCAGGGTCTTCCAGCAGTCGACGACCTTGCGGTCAATCAGCTTGAAATCCGACGCATTCTTCAGCTGGATGCCCGACATTCGCTTAAAAATTGCGTAAAAAAGGTTGGACGCCAGTCGGTTCCCCCTGCAGTTCCCGTCGGCCGTCCTGACCCCTTCGACGACTTCATAACCCTCCTGCCAGAGCCTGACCATATCGGGAATGTATTGGGGGGGGTGCTGAAGATCCCCGTCCATGACAATGACGGCCTGGCCCCTGGCCTTGTCCAGTCCTGCACAAATGGCTGCCTCTTTGCCAAAGTTGCGGGAGAGCCGAAAGGCCCTGATTTTCTGATTGAGCCGGCTCCTGGCAGCCAGCCTGTCCCAGGTCAGGTCTTTTGACCCGTCATCAACAGCGATGATTTCATAGTGTAAATCCGCAGCCTGAAGCACCTCTTCTGTTGCTTCCATGGTGCGGTCAACCTGATCCGCTTCGTTGTAAAAAGGGATGACCACGGAGATCAATGCCGGATTATCTTGCTGCATGGCCTGCATCACTTTCTTTTATCGAAAATGGACGCGATCAGCTGACGCGTCCACCTTGCCCCAAAACCCGGCCCCGGCCGGTCAGTCGACGACGCGGTTGACCCGGGCTGCCGCCACGTAGTTCTGCAGGTCGGTAATCACCACGCCCCCGTGCGAGCTGCTGGCGTGAATCATCTGATTATTGCCGATGTAAATGCCCACATGGTGGTAGCCGCTCCCCCTGCTGAAGAAGAGCAGGTCGCCCGGCAGCAGGGCGGAATAGTCTTTGCCCGAAACTTCGATCCGGGAGCCCAGCTGCCTGGCCTGGGGGTCGGCGCCGTGGGGAATGTTCTTGTAGCCGATGGCTTCGAAAGTATATTTAACCAGACCGGAACAGTCGAAGGCGCTCATGGTCCTGCCGCTGTATCGGTAAGGCACGCCAAGCGCGGACCTCGCGATGTCGACGATACGCTGCCGTGAGTCTTCGTTGGCGCTGCTGCCCGGACTGACGCTACTGCCCGGACTGTCGCTGCTACCCGGACTGCCGCTGCTGCCGGCGCTGCCGCTGGATGAATCGGGCGGAGAGGGCTTGTTCTTCGAGATCAAGTCATTCGAAATATAGCCTGCATTCCCGGCCTGGGTCTGAATCATGGTCCATGAAGGGCCTGTTGCCTTGACATCCAGCTTATCCCCGTGCCGGACCACCACAACAATGGCGCAATTGGTGTTGGGCTCCGACCGGATGTTGGCAGCCCCCGTCGTGACATAAACCGAACCGGTTGTTTTCGTGAAGCCGGCGGGCGGCGGCTCGATATGGGTCAGCAGATCACTTCGCACAAAACCGATGGTTCCGTTTGCCAGCTTGACTTTCGACCAGGTATCGTTGGCCTCAAGCTCTGTGACCGCCTGGTCCAGGGTCAAGCGGCTGAGGACCGTGGAACCGGTGGTCGGGGAGCTGCGGACATTGACAGAAGCGGAGGCAGCGTAGAGCCTGCGGTTGGTCTTGATGAAGGGATTGGCAGGCGGTTTGTCACGGAGCAGGTGGTTGAAAACATAGGCGATTACTCCGCCTTCCGTCCTGACCTTGGACCAGCCGCCATTATCTGAAATCTGGAAAATCCGGTCGTCCATGAAAGCCGCCCCGATGATTTCGGAATCGGTGGAAGGTTCCTCGCGCAGGTTGGCCACTTCCGTATCCACATACTTGTAACAGCCGGTTTCGAGCTCAGCTATTTCGTCAGCCGGTTTGTCAGGGCCGAATAATTCGTTGAACATGTAGCCGTTCAAACCGTGCTCTGTTCTGATCCTGGACCAATCATCCCCCGCCTCCAGGACCGTGAGAGTCATGCCGCGCAAGCCGAAACCCTCGATCGGATAATTGGTTCCGGGCCCCCCCCTGACATAAACCTGGCGGTTTTGCACGTAATAGGTTCCGCCTGTTTGAGGGATGAAAACAGGCGTCTCGCTGACATGGCTGCTCAAAATGAAGCCCTGGACACGCCCCTCCAGAAGAACAGACGTCCAGGCGTCCGCTTCATCGGTTTGCACCAGCCTGTCGTTGAGATGGACAGTGGCAAGGAGCTCGGAAGATTTATCGGGCGCTGAATAGACACCGGCTGACTCGATGATTACATAAAGAAAGGGGAGGGTCTCCTCGACAGGCGGTTCCTCGGTGGGTTCCGGCTGGTCGACAATCACAATGACCGGCTCAATTTCTCCCTCAGTTTCTTCAGGGCCGGTATCGGCCGGTTCAATTGGAATGGGATGATCGCGGTCAATCAGGCCCCCCGGCGGCTCCAGGTGGCCATAGTCCTCAAGAGGGACTTCGACCTGTTTTGAGGAGGCAACGGCAACAATAAAGAGGGTAATAATTAAAACAAAAGCCAGGGCGGGAAGGCTGAAAAACAACAAGCGCCCGCCTGCGCCCGCGGGGGTCTGCCGACGCCTTCCAAGATTGGGGCGGCCGCGCCCGGCAACCCTTCGGGGTTTTATTGGACAGACTTTTTCACTTCCCCGGGCCGGGGTTTCGTCGGACATGAATGGTTTCCTTCCACGACAAACAGACACCGAATCCAGATTCCGGCTCCTGGCCATTATAGCATCGCGATAAGCGTCCTTCAATCACGGTTCAATTACAGATTGATAACGCCGGACCCGGTCACTGCGCAGCTCCGGTACAAGCCCGCAGAAAGCGGTCCGCCAGCCTGCTCCCGGCCAACAGATCGGCTGCGCCTCCGCAGCTCAGTCCCTTGTCTTTAAACAAGCCGGCGGTTTCCTCCGCCAAAGAGGCAAGCCGGACAGCCGGCAGCGCCAGTGCCGCTGAAACAAGCCCTGCCGGATTGGCATCACCGCCATCAAGCCCCAAGGCCTTGCGGATTGTTTCCCTGACCTTCTCGGCCCTGGCGGCACCGCCGCGCTTGCGGAGGGTGGAGTCATCGGCGTGAGCAAGAAGGGCCAGGAGGGTCCGTATTCCCGCCGTATTTTCGTCTTCGCCTCCGGCCAGGGCGCCCGATAGGACGGGAAGCCCCAGATTAAAGAGGGAGGGAAATCCCCGCGCTGCTTCCCCCCTGATGCCCCGGACTTGGTTCTCAGTACCCAGTCGGGCCGAAAGACCATCAAAACAGGAGCTTTTCTCCAGACTTTCCTCCAGGTCCAGAGCCAGCTCCGCCGCCAGGGCCATGAGGTCCCCTGCCACCTGATCCCGTCCGGCTTTATTTTCTTTCCCCCGGGGAGAAAAGAGTGCCGCACAGTAAGTTCCGGCGACCGCAAGCAGGATACCCGAAAGATAAATCCAACCGCGGTGGGTGTTGATGCCTCCTGTCTCCTCTGCCATGGCCGCCTCGGCCCGGATCCCTTCCAGCCTGAGCCGCAGGGCCTGATCCTTGCCGGGCATCCAGCCAATCCGGAAGGCATGCCGGTAATAAGGGGCCAGGACCGCCTGACTTTTGATGAAGGTGAAACGGTCCATGTCATGGTGGGAGCCAGAGCAGAAAGGAGTCACCAATCCCGGTTTGGGTGCTACCATCAATTCGTAGGAGGAGGCCTCCAGGGCCAGGCTGGCCGTCATATCCGCCAGGGTTTCCTCGGCGTAAGCGGCCAGCAGGCTTTCTACTTGCTCCTGTAAGAGATTGGCCGGATGGGCCCCCGATGCCGCGCACAGGTAAGCTGGCTGGCCGCATATCAGGCACTGTCTGGCAGAAAGCCCCAGGGAAGGGCGTTCAAGCGGCCGTCCATCCCGGTCCATCACATCAAGGTCCAGCAGACGGCCCCAGGGGGATCCCTCCTCCAGGGCCAGGGTCAATGTCTTCAGCGCCATGGCAGAAAGTCCACATACGGCCAACAGCCATTGGTCGCCCGTATCCCCGCCGCTTGACTCTTCCGCCGCAAACTTGCCGCCCAAGGCTTCCAGGCTGGCTGTCAGCCTGGCTTTCTCACGGTCGAAAAAGAAGGCGGACAGGGCCGTCCGCTTCACGCTCCCGGGCATATTCAGGGTCATGGTAAGGACGGGGCACCGGGTTCCGGCCAGAAGTTTTTCCTGCAAAGCGGCGCGTTCATCCCGCGCTGCGAGCACCTCTTCCAGGGAAACAGGCCGGCTGGATACGGCAGGAAAATCGTGGAGAGGTCGAACGGGCATGGTCAGGCTTCATTGTCGGGTTCTGCAAAGGTCATCAGCCGAAGTGAATTCAGGTCGGATAATCTGTAGTCGGAGGGGATATTGACCAAGCCCAGGATTTGCGAGTTTTTTGTGATGGGATGAATCAGAAATTCCTGGTAGAGCTGGAAATCCTTGATTTTCCCCGTCGACTTGACATGCATGCGGGGGCCGGTGCAGTAATGACGCTGGCTGCCGATCAGGATGTGATTGGCGTCCAGGAAGGAAATGGGAAGGTCTTCGTCAATCAGCTTCTTGACATCTATTTCCAGGTCTTTGAGATTGATGTCCGGCCGGTCATGGAAGGAGAGGATGAAGCCTGAGCGGACGTCGTAGTGCTCGAAGTGGTAAACACGCCGGTCGATCAGGCAGTGTTCGACCAGATCCTCCGCTGTGTGCGCCATACGGCGGTTGTTGATTGAGGCGAAGACAACCTTCTTGATGTCATCCGGTTCAGGGCCGAAAACGCTGGGCCGGGTGACAATGATCTCCTCACCGATGCCGATCAGGAGGTGGGCATTGATCCCCAGCTGTTCGTAGATCAGGTCGAAGTGCTCGACAACCACGCGCTTTCCCCGCTCCAGGGCCAGTCGGATGGCATCGGCCAATTCGTGAAGCTGGTGAAAAGCCATTTCAAAGCGGATATCGAGATGGTAGGTGTGGGGCTCAAAAAAACCGGTATCATCCTGATTCATGATGGGCAAAGGACGAACATTGACCCCCTCATCATCATTGGTCAGCTCGAGGCCAGGGAACATGCCCTGCAATAGGATGCTCTTTCCCGATCCGCTGTCGCCGATCAGACCGATCAGTGAGTCGAAGGGTGACAGGAATTGCTGGGCAATCTGCTTACCCTGATCCACCATACGGGGCGCTCCCCGCGGGGAAAGAAGCACGCTGTAAAGATGGTTTCGCTGCATTCGATCCGAATAGGACATAGGCTAAGCTCCTTCATTGCAGGACCGGCCTGGCACGGGCGGCAGATCTTCCTGGACGCCCTCATCTTCTCATAAAAGGGATCCGCCTGTCATCATGGGGGAATCTTTTTCCCCCTCTTGTTCACAGGCCGGACTCGAAAATTCCTTTTGACGATTTCCCCTTTCAAGCTAGAATGGAAAGCAAAGATGCGAAATGAGGCTTTCCCATGCTGACAGAGTCCCATGTCCGGACAAAAGAAATTTTAACCCGGGCCGCCCTGAACCGGCCGGCCGAGCCGCCTGCCGTCGCCCAGCAGCGGCTTAGCGACTGTGCCCGCCTGCCGGCGGAAGAAGTCCTGGGGAAAATGAATACCCGGATGGAAGGGCTGTCGGACAAGGAGGTCGAGATCAGCCGCAAACAGTATGGCGACAACGTGGTCACCTCCGGTCACCGGATCAGCCTTGCCTCGCGTCTGCTGTCCGCCTTCGTCAATCCCTTTACCCTGATCCTGATCGCACTTGCGGTCATCTCCTTTTTAACCGATATCACCTTCGCACCGCCCGGAGAGCGGAGCCTGGTGACGGTCGTCATCATCAGTGCCATGGTCTTCATGTCGGGGGCCCTCCGTTTTGTCCAGGAACTGCGCTCAGGCAACGCGGCGGAGCGGCTGACCAACATGATCGTCAACACCGCCGCCATCATCCGCCTGGAGGACGGCGAAGAGGAACGGGTCATGGAGGAGGCCGTGGTCGGTGATATTGTCAGGCTGGCCGCCGGGGACATGATCCCCGCCGACATGCGAATCCTTTCGGCCAAGGATCTCTTCCTAAGTGAAAGTGCCCTGACCGGGGAGTCGGCCCACGCGGAAAAGTTCAGCCACCCCTCAACAAGTGATTCCGGCAATGTCCTGGATCATGACAACCTGGCCTTCCTGGGTACCAACGTGGTCTCGGGCAGCGGCACGGGGGTGGTCCTGGCCACAGGCCAGGATACCCTTTTCGGCCAGATCGCCAAAACCCTCAAGGAAAAGCCGGCGCCGACTTCTTTTGAAAAGGGCGTCAATCACGTTTCGGCTGTCCTGATCCGTTTCATGCTGGTCATGGTTCCCATCGTTTTCCTAATCTCCGGCCTGACCAAGGGCAACTGGCTGCAGGCAGGCCTTCTGGCCATCTCGCTGGCCGTGGGTCTGACCCCTGAGATGCTGCCCATGATCGTGACCACCAGCCTGGCCAAGGGCGCTGTCAACATGTCCAAGCACAAGGTCATCATCAAGAACCTCAATTCCATCCAGAACCTGGGCTCCATTGACATCCTTTGCACCGACAAGACGGGCACCATTACCCAGGATCGGGTGGCCCTGGAATACCACCTGGATCTGAAAGGCCAGGAAAGTGTCCGAGTTCTCAGGCATGCCTATCTCAATTCCTTTTTCCAGACGGGCCTGCGCAACCTGATGGACCGGGCCATCGTGGAAAAGACCCATGAGGAGGAGGACAGGAATCCGGACGCTCTGGGCAGGCTCAAGGACCGTTATGAGAAGATCGACGAGATTCCCTTCGACTTCGAGCGGCGGCGGATGAGTGTGGTGGTCAAGGATAAAAACCAGAAAACCCAGATGATCACCAAGGGAGCTTTAGAGGAGATGCTGTCCGTCTGCACCTACGCCCAGATTGATGAAAACCGGGTGGTCCCGCTCGACCGGGAGCTGGTCGAACACGTCCGCCTGGACGTCGACGGCTACAACGAGAAAGGGCTCCGGGTCCTCCTGGTCGCCCAGCGGACCAATCCGCCGCCGGCGGGAACCTTCTGTGTCGAGGACGAAAAAGACATGGTCCTGATCGGCTACCTGGCCTTCCTGGACCCCCCCAAACTGTCGACCCGGGACGCCATCGCCGCCCTTCATGAACATGGAGTGGAAGTGAAAATCCTGACCGGCGACAATGAAAAAGTCTCCAAAACCATCTGCAAAATGGTCGGACTCGATGTCAGCCGGGTGGTGACCGGCGATCAGGTTGAAGACATGGATGACGAAAGTCTGGCACGGACGGCGGAGACAACAACTGTTTTCGCCAGGCTGGCGCCCACCCAAAAATCCCGGATCGTTTCCCTGCTCAGGCAAAAGGGCCACAGCGTGGGCTACATGGGCGATGGCATCAATGACGTCACCGCCCTGAAGGATGCCGACGTCGGCATTTCCGTTGACACCGGAGTCGACATCGCCAAGGAGTCCGCTGACGTCATCCTCCTGGAAAAGGATCTGATGGTGCTGGAAGAAGGCATTGTCGAGGGCAGAAGAACCTACGCCAATATGATCAAGTACATCAAGATGACTGCCTCGTCCAACTTCGGCAACGTACTCTCCATGCTGATCGCCGCGGCCTTCCTCCCCTTCCTGCCCATGACGGCCATCCAGATCCTGATCCTCAACCTGATCTACGACATCTCCTGCGCCTCCCTGCCCTGGGATCATGTCGACCTCGACTACCTCAAGCAGCCCCGTACCTGGGACGCCGCCTCCATCAGCCGCTTCATGATCTGGATCGGCCCCACCTCCTCTGTCTTTGACATCATCTCCTACGCGCCCCTCTTCTTCTGGATCGCCCCGGCTGTGGCGGGAGCCCCTTTCAACCAGCTGACCGACCCCGGTCAAACCGCGCTTTTTATCGCTGTCTTCCAGGCCGGCTGGATGGTCATCTCCATGTGGACCCAGACCCTGGTCATCCACATGATACGGACCGCCAAAGTTCCCTTCATCGAGTCGAGGGCCTCGGCCCCGGTCATGCTGCTGACCGCCCTGGGCATCGCCATCCTGACCGCCCTCCCCTTTTCACCCCTGGCGGGAATCCTGAACCTGGCCCCCCTCCCGGGCCGCTTCTTCCTGCTGCTGGGCGCTGTGGTCGTAGCCTACATGCTCCTGGTGTCAGTTGCCAAATACGCTTTCATCAAGCGGTACAAGGTCTGGCTCTAGCCGGCTTGCGTGTAAACCGCCACATAATCGCTCAATTATTTTCACATGCTGTCGGAAATTCGCTGTTCATAAATTGTTAATATAAATGGGGATGGGGGCTCTTCCCCCGAAAAACTGACAGGAAGCAGTGATTATGACGGCAAGGAAAACGGAAAAGGAAAGAATCTGGCTGGTCACCGGTGCCTCGGGGCATCTGGGCAACACCGTGGTGCGCAAGCTGCTTAGCCAGGGCGAAGAGGTCCGCGCCTTCATTTTGGAAAAAGAGCGGCCTGTGGCTCTGCAAGGCCTCAAATGTGAAGTGGTCTCGGGCGATGTGACAGATGCGGCCAGCATCGAACCTCTGTTTGCCGGCCTGGAAGACAGGGAAATCTATCTCCTCCACCTGGCCAGCCTGATTACCATTTACGCCAAGGCCGGCCCCTGGGTCTACCGGGTCAATCCCGGCGGCACCCGGCATATGCTGGAAGCAGCAAAACGGCATGGAGTCAAACGCTTCCTCTATTGCGGAACAGTCCATACCCTGCCACTGCCCGAAGATTTTAATCAGGAAATCAGGGAAGTGGACCACTATGACCCTGACCTGGTCCACGGTGACTACGCCAAATCGAAAGCCATGGCCTCCCAGCTGGTTCTGGATGCAGCCAGGGACGGTCTGGATGCGGTCATCGTTCAGCCTTCAGGCATCATCGGTCCCAACGATTACCTGGACGGCAACTTCACCAGGCTTTTCGAAAAACTGGTCGACAGAAAACTCCCCGCCATGATCCAGGGATCCTACAACTTTGTCGACGTCAACGATGTGGCCGAAGGCCTGATCGCGGCTGCCAAACACGGAAGGACAGGCGAAAGCTACAATCTGACCGGCCATAATGTCAGTGTTTTGGAAATCATGAACAGGGCTGCAGAAATGACAGGCCGCAAACCCTTCAAGTCAACGGCTCCCCTTTGGCTGGCCAAACTGGCAGCCCTCCCCGCTGAATGGTGGTCAAAAAGGACAGGCAAAACGCCGGTCCTCACCGGCTACTCTCTCTTCACCATGAGCAGCCCTCACCGTTTTTCCCATGAAAAGGCATCAAGGGAACTTGGCTACACCATCCGGCCCCTGGACGAGACCATCGGCAATACCCTCCGTTTCATGATTGAACAGAAACGTTTCAAAAAAGCGGTCGATCTCCGCTACGCGCCGGACAGCTTGTAATCTTTGCAGTTTCCTGTGCGAAAGCCCCGGCGTGCCGGGGTTTTTATTTGAAGCGATCCGCTCAGGAAACTGCCCGGATCAGGTCGAGCAACTCCCCGTCACGGCTGATGACCCGGGCCACCGTCCGGCCCTCCGTCTTTCTTCTGGCCGGAACCCCCGTCAGTGATTCAGCCTTCTTTTTCAGATCCCCCATGGTGTGGACCGGCAGGCCTGCTTCGTTCAGGCGATCTTTCAGTTCGGCATTTTTCGGGTTGCAGGCCAGGCCGTACGGGGTCACCAGCAGGTCGACATCCCGGCCCGGTGTGCTGATGGTTCCGACACGGTCTACAATCAGGGGCAGCCTGGCCCGGATCAGGGGGGCCACCATAACTGCCAGCCTGGCGCCCGCCGCCGTATCGCTGTGACCGCCGGAGCCGCCCATAATCAGGCCGTTTGAATCGGTATGGACGTTGACATTAAAATCAAGATCGATTTCCGTCGCCCCAAGGATGACCGCATCCAGATGGTCAACAACCGCGCTTCTGGCAAAGGGGCTGGCATAGGTTGAGGCGCTGATCTCCCGGTGCCTTTCGTTTGCAATCATGGAGCGGACCGCCTCCCGGTCAAAACACTGGACGTCCAAAAGTGAATGAAAAAGACCCTCCTCGAAGAGACCGACCAGCGTGCCGGTGATGCCGCCGGAGGCAAAACTTCCCCTGATTCCTTTTTGGCGCATGATGTCGCCCAGGAAGCGGGCCACCGCCAAAGAGGCCCCGCCCGCGCCTGTCTGGAAAGAAAAACCGTCCCGGACCAGGCCCGAGGCCATCAGGGCATCCGCCGCGTATTCTGCCATGAGCAGGCCGATGAGGTCGCGGGTCACCCGGGTGGTTCCCGAAATGATCTTGTCAGGATCACCGATGGAGTCCACCAGGACTACTGCGTCAACCAGCCGCTCATCGATGGAGGCCGGCGTGGCCGGGTAATCTTCCAGCTGATCCGCAATGACGATGACGTAACCGGCATGCAGCGCATCCGGCATGGCATAGCCGATGGAACCGAAAGCCGACCGGCCGCCCTGCCCATTGCAGTTGCCCGCCCGGTCAACAGCTGAGGCCGCAATAAAAGCCACGTCGATGTGGGCCTCCCCCCGCTCCAGAGCGGCGGGCCGGCCCCCGTGACTGCGGAAAACAACCGGCTTTTCCAGGACGCCCCGGGAGATGGCGTGGCCGACTGCGGGATGCATGTAATTGCACTCGATGCCTGTGACCGTTCCCGCCCGGATATGGTCAAGAATAGGCTGGTGACAGGCCATGACAGCCGCCGTATTGACGGTCAGACCGCGAAGCCCCTGCCTGGCGCATTCAGCCAGGACCAGGTTCTGCACCCGGTCACCCTCCCTGAGATGATGGTGAAAGGAAAGGGTCATGCCGTCCTTCAAGCCTGAAGCACGGATGGCATCGGCCAGGGATGCCAGAATTTTATCGTCCCGGTTCATGATCTGCCTCCTCATCCCGCAGGAGCCCTGCGGCACCGGCAAGTGCCAGAATCCGTTGCGCCTGCCTCAGGACCGGCAGGTCAATCATCCTGCCCCGAAGGGAAACAGCTCCCTGACCGCTCCTTTGACCCTCTTCCATGGCTTCTGCCACTTCTCTGGCATAAAGGATTTCTTCGCGGCTGGGCGTGAAGGCCCGGTGGATGGCTTTCAGGTGAGAGGGGGAAATGCAAAGCTTGCCGGTGAATCCCAGGTCTTTGACAAAACGTGCCTCCTGCTCACAACCCTCAGCATCATGGACATCAGTGAAGGGCGTATCCAGGGCATCAATCCCTGTGGCCTTGGCCGCCATGACCAGGCGGGACCTGCTGTAAAAAATTTCCCAGCCTTCCCTGGTTCTGGGGCAGCCCAGGTCAGCCGACAGATCCTCCCCCCCCAGAGCCAGGCCCGTCATCCGGGGTGAAGCCAGGGCAGCGTCCAGGGCGTGTTCAATGCCCAGGGCCGTTTCGAGCAGGGCTACCAGACCCGTGCTGCCCTCTTGTCTCCCCTCTTCTCTTTCGGCCCGGGAGAGCAGGGAATCCGCCTCCTTGACCGTCCCGGCCCCTCCAACCTTGGGCAGCAGAATGGTCTGGACACCGGCCGCCACCATGGCCCTCAGGTCAGCTTTGGCTTCAACCGAGCCCAGGTCATTGATGCGAACCATCCGCTCGCGCGGCCCGAAATCCAGAAAACGGAGCGCGCGGGCCACCAGATCCCGTGCTGCGTCTTTTTCACCGGCCGGGACCGAATCCTCCAGGTCGAAGATAATGGCGTCAGCCGGGAGCACCTCGCTGTTTTGGATCATGTTGGGCCGGTTTCCCGGAATAAATAAAAGCGACCGTCTCATGTCTTCTCCTCCTGGCTTGCCCGCCGGAGCACCGTTGTGAGCCGGGCCTCCAGGGTGCAGTTGAGCGCGCCCCGGTCGGTCAGATCGATCCGGCCGGACGTGATATCAAATTCCCGGAGAATTTCATGGACTGTCTGGAGAATAACCTCCCCATACTGCTCCTTGACCGGGGACTCCAGGCTGATCTCCAGGCGATCGGCCGGCTCTGCCGTGATAAAAACATCACCTGACTCCAGGGTTCCCGCCCGTGCTTTTCTCAAGAGCTTCATGGCCTGCCTCCTTCCGTCCGCCGCCAGGCGCGAAGCGCCAGGATGCGCTGCATCTCGTTATAGACAATCATGTAACCTTCATCCACTCCCATGCCGGGCTTGGCCAGGATCTGGCCGGGCCCCGCGGCCATGGCAACGTGGACGCAGACCTGGGATGAACGGTCCGTCTCATTGCAGGTCCCTCCCTGATAGGCCTTGACCCCCTTCTTGCGGCAATAGAGAATTGATTCCACTGTTTTGTGAAGGCTGCCCAGGTCGGGTGTCTTGATCTGGATCATGTGGCCGGCACCGGCATCCGCGAATGCCCTGACGTCCTCATAGGTGTTGCACCATTCGTCCGCCACCAGCTCGACCGGGATGGCACGCCTTTCAACTTCCCGGGTCAGGCGGGCCAGCCATTCGATCTGGCTTTGCCTGGAGCCGGCGTCGAGCGGCCCTTCAATCCGGAGTGCAAAGGGGTGGGCCAGGGAAACCAGTTTTGCCAGATAATCGCTGATGGCGTCAATCCGGCTGTAGCCGAACAAGTGGCCGATCATGCCGTAGACGTCAATGTGGAAAACGGGGTGGTAGCCGGGATTCTGCCGGAAGGAGATAACCCGGTCGCGAAGCCAGGCGACATAGTCTGCCAGGCCCTGGCCCATGGGGCCGATCTTGTCCGGATTGTTGATCAGGGCATGGGGGAGGACGTCCACCTCCTTGATGATCATCTTGTCGGCATTGTCGTGGCGTTCGTCACCGGTCTGCGAAAAGATGGGAATCATCCGGTCACTCACCTGGGTGCCGTACTCGTCCGCCACCACCTCGCACATGAGTCGGCCGGTCGTCCGGGCGACAGCGTCCAGGACGGCTTGGGACAGGCCGTAGCGGATGGCGCTGTGGAGGGGCCTGCCCTGCCGGTCCCTGTACATTTCAAAAGCTTCCATAGTGTCACAAAACGAAGTCAGGGTCCTGCCGGTCAAAAGCGGCGCCAGCTCGCTTTCGATCAGGGGCATGAAATCCGACGCCAGAAAGAGCGGGTCACGCCCGCCCGTTCCGGAGTATTGAACGGCGGCGCAATCGCCTAGGGCCAGCTGGCCATCTTCCAGGATCAGCATGAGGGAGATGGCTTCCCCCGCTTGGCGGATGCTGGAAAAACCGGGGGTGGCGGGCTGGCCGACATAAAAGTTGCCGTCACTCAATGCGCCGGCCTTGATGGCCTGCTGGTCGTCGAAATAAAAGCCTGTCCGTCCGGGCGCGCAAATCACTTTTTCGATTCTCATGCCTGCCCCCTATGTTCTCGGCCGGCCTACCAGCCGTCCTTTGCTGATGGCATAGACGTCGTCGATTACCATCTGGAAGGATGCCTGCCGGTTTTCATACTTGGCCCGCTCCTCCATTTTTTCCCGGTGCAGATCGATCAGTTCCTGAGTCAGCGGGATGTTGCCGACATGGAAGAGCCGGATGGCGCCGTCATTGTCGCGGGCCGGCAGCATCTTGCCTGCGTTATAGCGGCTGGGCGCGAAGGGAATATCGAGAACACCGGAGCGGATCGCCAGGATGGCACCCTGGGCGATGTCGCCCTTGCCCAGCTCCAGACAGCGATCCAGGACACAGCGGGTCTCCGAGGCGATGATGACCTTCTCGTCTTTGAGGCTGTACGTATTAAGGCTCTGCTCCCCCAGCATATTAATCATCTGATGGGTGCAAAGCATGCCCGCCGCATTGGCTTCCCGGGTCGGCACCCCCACGGCCTCGTGAGGAGTCTTGACAATGACCTTGGTGGCGTGCGACAGGGCGGCCACCGCACTCCCCCAGGAAATGACTGCGTAGGCCTTGGCCTCTTCATGGGGGAAGCCCCCCATCCATTGGTGAAGAACAGTGGTTACCCTGACATCGCCATAGCCAAACTTGCGAAGATACTCATCGGTCAGGCTCTGCAGAACCTGGATGGCTGCCACGTCCTGGACCAGGTTGCCGCATTGACCGTAACCGACTGTGATGTTTTTCACCCCCTGCTCGGCCGCAAGCAGGCTTTCGATGATGGCCACACTATGTGAAATGAAAGGCGGGACCAGGGTACCGGTCAATGGGCCGTAAGGTTCCCGGTTGATGGGACAGCCCGCCTCCTCATAAAGACCGGTCAGGCGGTCGACGTACTGCCAGTCCCGGATAGTTGTCTCCAGGGAAACATTTTTCGCGTAGGGGATGTTGTAGGAAATGCCCCCGCCCTCGTAGCTGGTGTAGCCCCCCGCATAAGCGATTTCGGTCAGGAGCCTGGCATCCGGCGTGCCATGCCTGATCTGCAGGGGCGTATCGAGCGCGCTGATCAGCTGGCGGCAGCCGCTGACGCCATGGTTGACAGCCGGAAAGCCGTTCAGCATGGCCTTTTGTGTCCGGACCGATTCAGCGATCCCGATTTCCGCCTCCTGGTAGCGGTTTTGCCTGGTATAGCTGTCGATGGTCGTCGGCAGAAGATCCGCCTCACCCACATCCTGCAGGTAGGTCAAAAGATTGATCATGTCCTGGATGAGCGGAACGCCGGCCCGGGGCTGGACCAGGGTCCTGCCCTCTTCCTGTGCCCGGTTGAGCTTACGGCTGAAGATCTTGTGCCCGGGAAGCTGTCGATGGAAGCCGAAAGCCTCCTCAAGATCAACCTCCTTGCCGGTCGGCCATTGCGTCAGAACCTCCTTGCGCTCCTTCTCCAATTGATCGCGCGTCCACCTTTTGTTTTTCAGTTCATCCATACCCTTCTCCTGATCCTTAATCCTGATGCAGGGTTTGCCCGCACCGGCCGATCAAGCGCAGCTCGCGCTTCATGACCCGCAGGGCAATCTCCGGCTGGCTTTCCGCCAAAACACCCATGGCGGACAAAATATAGGACTGATCCAGGAATGCTTCAGCCTGGCGGGGCCGCAGCGATTCCGGATGCAGGCTGCTGTGAAGTGCCTGGCCGGCAATGGCCAGCGGATCACCTGCATAAACCAGGGGACCACCCGTCAGGATGATGCGCTCCATAAGCCTTAAGTTTTTGCCGGTCTGCATGTAGGCAATCCCCATGGGCGTGTAAACCCGGGTGAGGGTTCCCGCATGGCGCCGCGAGGCGATCTCAACGGCTCCTGCAGCCAGTGCGTCATCCAATTTTCTCAGCCGGCCGGCTGCGGAGGGAACCGTTGAAGGCCTGGCAGCCAGCTGACCGATCAGGGCGCTGACCTGATCGGCAGGAAGTTCCGCCCGGCAGGCGATCCAGTCAAGGCCCTTCTCCCCCGCAATCCCCTGGATGCTGTATCGAACCCCGATATCCCCCTCGACGGTCCGCTTGGCGTAGGGTTCCTCCAGCCCCTTGAAAATGATTTGCAGGTCGTCCGGTTCTCCCCGCCCAATCGAATAGACATCGGTGGTGGCACCGCCTACATCGATGGCCATCAGCTCCCCGATTCCCGGTTCCCCGCCGCATCCGTCAGCCAGAAGCCTGACGGCAGACAGGATGGCGGAAGGTGTCGGCATCAGGATGCCCGACAAAAGCTCCCGGGTCCTGGATAAGCCCCGGGCAGTGACGATCCTGGACAGGAAGAGGGCCCGTATTTCCTTTTGAACCGGCTCGATATTGAGTTCGCCGAAGCGGGGCATGACATTGGGACAGAGGGTCAGGGGAAAATCGGAAAGGATCCGCTCGCAGTCGTCAAGGGCGCTCCGGTTGCCGGCATAAATGATGGGAAAGCGGACTGACAGGGAGGCAAGCTTTTCGGCATTGCCCGTGATGCATTCGCGGTTGCCGCCGTCCGTTCCTCCGGTCAGAAGAAAAATATCGGGCGGGTCATCTTCGATGGCGGTCAGGTCACGGCTGCTCAATTCATGGCTGAAAAGCCGGCAAATCCGGGCTCCCGCCCCCAGGGCAGCCTGCCGGGCCGCCTCAGCCGTCAACTCAGGCACCAGGCCTGAAACCATCATGCGGAGGCCGCCTGCCGCCGACGAACAGGCAAGCCGCATCCGGTAATCCAGATCCCCCGTCTGCACCTCAAGTAATGCAAGTGCCTTGTCAAGGCCTTTCATGATGTCGTCAGCTGAAGTCGTGCAGGCGGAAGAAGTGCCCAGGATCCGCTCCTGGTCGAGATCAAGGGCAGTCAGCTTGGTGTAGGTGCTGCCGAAGTCGATCAGAAGGGCCGGGTGCATCTCATTTCACTCCCAGGTCCTTATCCAGGCAGGCGATGGCTTCCTCGGGAGTCGTGCCCGGAGGGAAGACGCGGTCAAAACCCATGGCCCGGAAACGTTTTTCCACATCGGAAAAATCCTGCTTGCCGACAACGATATTGCCGCCTACATATAGAAGAATTTCGCCCAGGCCGGCTTCTTCACACTTTTCCCGAAGGCCGCGGCAGTCGAGTTCACCGTGACCGTACAGGGACGACACAATGATGGCGTCCGCCCCGGTTTCCAGAGCAGCTCCAATAAACTCCTCCTGGGAAACCATGACCCCCAGATTGGTAACCTGGTAGCCGGCTTCGCGAAAGGCGAATTCGAGAATCCTGATACCGACCGCGTGGACGTCGGCCCCGATCACGCCAATCACCAGCATCCTGCCCTCTCCCTGCTCCATAGCCTGAGTCCTTTCTGGAATAGCCCGCCGGTCAGCCGGTCAGCCATTCGCGCAGTTCACCATATTTTTTTTCAATGGCCCTCGTCAAATACAATAGTGATCCCTGATCGCAGTTGAAGGCCGTTCGTATCAGGGTCCGGCCCCTTGCCAGCTCTCCGCGGAAAAGTGCCGCTTCAGCCGATCCCACCAGGCTGATGTAATCAGGGGGCAGGATGATGACTTCATGACGCTCAACAAAGCGGCGCGTCTTCTCCAGGTTTCCGAACAAAGCAAAATCCAGCTGAAAACTTTCATTCAGCACCTGGCCGCACGCCTGCTTCAGGATGTTGGAAAAATCACGGCTGACCGTCAGCACCCCGATACGGGCCCCTTTGGGGAGTTTCTGACAGGCCAGCAGGGTTTCAGGGCTGACAGCAAGGACAACCGGCATGATGGTCACCTGCGGCAGGGCAAGTGATTCCAGTTCCGTGCAGAGCCCGGCAGGCGCGACCAGAAGATCATAGCCTTCTGCCAGTCTTTCCGGCTGGGCAGTCACATCGCTGTAGGGAATGCGGTCGATCTGAATCTGACGGAAATCCGTGAGCGGCCGGTGGATGATGGACCGCTCCTCCGCTGTCGCAGCGACAATGGCCAGGCGCAGGGCCCGGGTTGATTCTTCTTTTTGCCGCAGACGCAGTTCAAAAAAAATGGCCATTTCCCGGGCTGTGAATCCCAGACCCGAAAGGAGATGAATGGCACGATCGATGACGGTCAGTGCCTTGTCTTTACGGCCGGCCGGGTCGGGCGCTTGCTCAGGTTCCGCGACAAAAGTCCCCCGGCCTCTTTGCATCCGGATCAGGCCATCGCGCTCCAGGAGGCCGTAGACGTGGCGCATGGTGCCCACCGAAACCCCATAACTGGCAGCCGCATCGCGGATGGATGGCAGCTGCTGGCCAGGCTCCCGCTTGCCCGATTGAATTTCCTGCCGGATCAGGTCAACCAGCTTCCGGTAGAGCAGACCGCTTGGTTGGCCTCCGTGGTCAGTCATTGCCGCCGTGCTCCATGCGCCAGGCCCGGGGGCCGTCTTCATAAAGGTTGCTGCCCTGGCTGTCGATGATAACCGTCAGGGGCATGTCCTTGATGGTCAGTCTTCGCAGGGCTTCCGTTCCAAGCTCCTCCCAGGCCAGAAGCTCCGCCCGGAGAACGGTCTTGGACAAAAGGGCTCCCGCACCGCCGGTTGCGGCAAAATAGACCGCGCCGCATTTCTTCATGGCCTCAATGACGGCAAGATCCCGGCAGCCTTTGCCGATCATGCCCCGCAATCCCCTTTCAATCAAATAAGGGGTATAGGGGTCCATGCGGGATGAAGTCGTGGGCCCGGCTGAACCGATGGCCCGGCCGCCTGTCGCCGGCGTCGGCCCCACATAATAGATGACGGCATCCCTGAGCGGAAAGGGTGGCTCACCGCCCTCTTTCAAGAGCTCAACCAGACGCTGATGACCTGCGTCACGCAGGGTATAAACCGTCCCCGACAGGAGAACACGGTCACCGGATCGCAGCCTTGCAGCTGTCTGTTCATCCAGGGGAGCCTGAACCGGGATCCGGGAAGCGCCGTCCATCAGAGCACCGCTTTCATGTGGCGCGCCACATGGCAGTTGATGTTGCAGGCGACGGGAAGGCCGGCAATATGGGTCGGCAACACTTCAATAGCGACCGACAGGGCGGTCGTGCGGCCGCCAAGGCCCTGGGGGCCGACGCCCGACTGGTTGATCTCCGTCAGCAGAGACTGCTCCAGTTCAGCGTAAAAGGGATCGGGGTGTGGCTGGCCGGTCGCCCTGGCAAGGGCCCGCTTGGCCGCCAGGGCAACCTGATCGAAACTGCCCCCGATCCCCACCCCGATGACCAGGGGCGGACAGGCGTTGGGTCCTGCCTGGCGGGCCGTTTCGATGACGAAATTCCGGACACCCTCAATGCCGTCCGCAGGCCGGAGCATGGCCAGGCGGCTCATGTTTTCACTCCCGAAACCCTTGGCAAGAAAGGTCACCGTGACCCGGTCACCCGCAACCAGGCGGGTGGTCACCAAGGCGGGAGTGTTGTCGCCGGTATTGACCCTGCGCAGGGGGTCACGGACCACAGACATCCTGAGCGCTGCCTTCTGGTAACCCCTCCGTACGCCCTCATTAATGGCCTCGTAGGGATCCCCGATCAGATGGACATCACGGCCCAGATCCAGAAAAACGACGACCAGGCCGGTATCCTGGCAGATGGGGATCCGTTCTCCGGCCGCAATGTCGTAGTTGTTCAAGAGCTCCTGGAGGACCGACCGGGCATTGGCCCCATCCTCATGCCGCAAGGCCCCTTCCACGGCAGCCCGGACATCAGCCGGCAGGTCACAGGCCGCCGGGCCGCACATTTTTTCAACTGCATCGCGCAGAAGGTCGGTATGGAATTGGCGCAAGGCCACAATTGATCCCTCCCTTGCTACTGTGCTTACACAATACGTCATCCTGTGCTGACATGCAACAGGCTGCCATGAATTCTGACGGCTGCCCTGCATCAATGAAAAAATGCTTACAAAAGAGAGGGCGGATGGCGTATGATAAACACAAGAGCAACCGGTTGGGAGGTGCCTGCAAATTCAGCTGGAACCAACCGGGAAAATGGAGGTAGTGCATGTACGTTGATGCCATCGTCGGGGGAAAAGGTTCTGGAAAAACACCGCAGATGCTGGAAGAAATGGCAAGTGAAGCGGTTGATGAAAACGCCAACATCATTTTTATCGAATATGGCCATGGGGACCATTTGGTGCCGCATGCTGTGAGACGCATCGATATCAAAGAGTACCCCGTCCGCGGCCTCGACCAGCTGATTGCTTTCCTGGCCGGCATGAACGCCAAGGATTATGACATCAGCCATATCTACCTTGACTGCATTTACCAGGTGGCCGGTCAAAGCACTCCCGCTGAATTATCCGCCTTCATGAAAAAACTTGAAATCCTGGCCAGGCAGGCCGACTGCAAGATCACGGCGGCACTGAGTTATGACCCGGCCGACCTGCCGGAGGAAATCAGGCCTTTCGCCCGCTGACCAATCCGGTGCGCCGGTGATATTTGCTCCTTTTCAGAATGATTTATTTTGCTATACTTGTCCCAATAAAAAGGCTTTATGAATCCATATCGTGGGAGTGACAAGAAAGATGTTTAAAGAATTCAAGGAATTTATCACACATGGAAACGTCATGGACGCTGCCATCGGCTTTGTCATCGGCCTTGCCTTCAAGGCTATCGTTGACAGTGTCGTCAATGATATCCTCATGCCCATTGTCGGTTTCCTGACGGCCGGCATCGACTTCACCAACCTGAAAATTGTTCTCAAGGAGGCGGTTGCGGGTGTGTCGGAAGAGGTCGCCATTACTTACGGCCAATTAATCCAATCCATTCTCAGCTTCCTCATCATCGCCTTCTTCCTTTTCCTGGTCATGAAAGGCTTGAATAAAATGCGCAGGAAAAAGACCGAAGAAGAGGCAGCGACCGAAGAGGAGACCGCGGAGGAGACTGAAATCGGCCTGCTGAAAGACATTCGCCAGCTTCTCTCCGACAAGGAGAAATAGGTGTGACTGCCGTGCCTGCGACTTTGTGCCAATGAATGCCTGTCACGGCCGCAATAAAAAAGACACTTTTGCGCAGGCCGACCGCCTGGCGCAAACCTGTGGCTCCACGGTGAGTCACCGCCCGTCCTGAAGGAGGAAAAAGCATGTATTGTACGAATTGTGGAGCCCCTAACGCGGATAACGCAGCATTCTGCACGTCCTGTGGCTCACCCTTGAAGGCCCAGGAGTCCGGAAAACCCGCACCGCCGCAGCAGCCGGCCTATGCGCCGCCGCAGCAGCCGGCTTATGCGCCGCCGCCAGCGCCACCAGCTCAGCAAGCGCCCTACCCGCCCCAGCCACCGCAACCGCAACAGGCGCCCTACCCGCCGCATCCGCCGCAACAGGTGCCCTACCCGCCCCAGCAGCCTTATCCGCAGCAGCATCCCGGCTATGGCTATCCGCAACAGGCACCGCCGAAGAAGAAGAAAACCGGGCTGATCATCGGCATCGCAGCCGGTGTGGCTGTCATCGTGATCGCCGTCGTCCTTATCCTGGTCCTTGGCGGAGGTGGAGGCGGAGGTATCTCTGGCAAATGGGTCGTCACAGACACCGAGGGCTGGAGCGACTACGAGGAAGGACTCATATTCAACTTCAAGGGCGGCACCCTGACCTTCGAAGCGCCCAAGGGAACACCTGATGAACTCAAGGGCATGTATGAGTTGATGAACATGATCAAGACCAAATACAAGACTTCGGGTGATACGCTGACGCTGACGGTCGAGTTTTTCGGCCAGAAAGAGGAGACCGTTATGCATTATGTGCTGGAAGGCGATACCTTGAAACTGTTCGATGAAGACAATGATGTGACGGTTTTGAAACGGACCAAATAGCCTGCTTGTCACTTCTCGCAGCAAGACCGGCGCGCCGCGCCGGTCTTTTCTTTCAGCCCTGAGGCCAAGTCGGCCGCATGCTCAACTTAGCCTTGCGAAGGCGGTATCTCCTCAGTCATGAAGACAAATTGAACGCTGGCAACCTTTTTGTTTTGATCCGACACAAATGAAACCGTTTCAAAGCCTTCATTGCTGAATTCATCCAGTTTTTCACGTATGGCCTCTTCAAAGAGTGCCCGCAGGCCGGAGGTTTCATCCCGCATCCGGGAGGCCCCCGAATCAAGCTGCCCCAAACCCTTTCCGAAAGGGACCAGTCCATCACTGTAGTACTGATCCAGGCCGTCTTTCAGCTGGGAGACCCCGCCGACGTATTCAGCCGTTCCTGAGGACAGGCCCGGCTGTCCCTGACTTCCTTCAATACCCTCCACCAGTCCCCCGACTCCCTCATCGATGTAACGGGTCAGGCCGCGGTGAAGCTCCGCGTAACCTCGCTGCAGCTCAAATAATCCATCGATCAGGTCTCCCACCTGTCCGATCATGGGGCCGGCCGTCTCGATCATGGCCAGGATTTCTTCTGCCTTGTCAAGCAGTATTTTGATTTCTTCGATCATCTCCGAAGCGGACATGTCAAGATCCGGCAGACTCTCCATAAGGTCTGACAGGATCTCAAGCAGGTCTTTGAGCAGGCCAAGCTGGTTGGCGATCCGGCCCAGCCTCGCGAGCTGGTCGTACACTTCTTCCGGGAGGGGAACGACAAGATCGAATTTTTCTTCCAGATAGCTTTTCCAGCCATCAGCGGTCTCCGGAAGCTCTTCAGCCTCAGGCAAATCCAGCTCCCGGATCAACTCAATCAGTTCCTGCAGGACGTTACGGAGTTCCTCGAGTTCCGATTCATAACCGGCAAGCATTTCGAGAACCCTGCCCAAGGCCTCGATGTATTCTCTGGCTTCATTAAGCCGTTCCAGATCTTCCTCGCCGAATTCAGGGAGGTCAAGCGAATCAATCTGGTCGCGGGCGGGCAGATTGTCTGTGATCATGGTCAATCCATCAAGAATCTGTTTGGATCCTTTTTTCAGCTTATTGCCTTCATCCAGCAGGGTTCGGGCACCCTTGCCGAGCTCTCCCACCCCCTCCTGAAGTTTGCGGCCTCCGTCAGCCAATTCACCGGCGCCAGATTTGATTTCGCGAAAAGCCGCCAGGAGATCACTGTAGCCCTTTTTGAGCTGGGCTGTTCCCTTGGCAAATTCAGCGATGCCATCGGAGAGCTGGTCCAGCGGTTCGAGCTCTTCTTCCATGTCAGACAGGTCGACATCAAAGGCCAGAAGTACACCAGCCAGGGTAATCTGACCCATGGCAAAATCCCTGACCTCCATGACAAGCCTGATCATGGTCTCCTGACCGGGCAGAACGATGTAGTTGATTTCCTGTTCAATTCCGGCAGAAGAGACGAGGAAACCCTCGCTTGCCGCTCGCATGAGGACACGGTCAGGATCGATCGGGATACTGATCTGGAGAGCATAGTGTTCGAAAAAAGAGGGGTCCACCGCCTGGTTCCGCGTGATCGCCAGCTCCATCTCCAGATGACCGGATATGCCGGACAAGGTTTCGGGCTGAACCTCGGCTCCGTCAAGCCGGTAGCTGATCCGGAAATTCCAGGGCAGTTGTTTTGTTCTCATATTTCCCTGGTAGTAATAGTGGCCTTCGACCCCCTCCATGGTGACAACTGATCCCTGCTGGACGGGCGGCACGCTCCCCGTCAGCTGCACGACGCTCTCGTAATCGCCGTAATCAGTGAGCGTCATTTTGGATTGCGGATAAAAGTGGTTGACCACATAGATTTGGGCAACCTTGCCCGAGGCATCCAATTTGGCATAGACAACTTCCCGCTTGCTCCCGTCGCCGTCATTGAAGATGACCAGCTCTTTCTCCTTGTCAGCGCGAACAAGGCCGGGAACCAGAGACAAAAAGACCGCCATCAGCAGAAAACCAGCCAGCGGCTTCAACCAACTCCCGCGGTTTTTCCGCCTTCTTTTTCTTACACGCTTTTTGATCATGGCCTACCTCGCAGCAGAAGGGAATTTCCCTGAATTTTTCTTCTTGTCCCCGTTTTCTTTGTGGCCCGCCGGTAAGAAAACCGGTCCGGGATCATGGCCAGTCTCCATGTCGTCTTTTCGATGAAGCGGTCAAAGAGTCTGAGCAGATTGGGGAGCAGGAAGAGGACCATCAGAAGCGATGTCAAGGCCCCCCTGCCCAGGACACTCCCCAGTTCCGAGACAACTGAAATGCTTGAAACAAAACGCAGGGTGAAGCCGGCCGCCGCCAGGATCAGGGCCGGCGGAATAATGGAACCGGCGACGGTCTGCACTGTTTTCATGGCCGCTTCCTTCCGGTTCAGCAGCTGGCGGTGATCAATGTAGTGCTGGGCCATCAGGATGCCGTAGTCAACTGTCGCGCCGAGCTGGACGGTGCTGATGACCAGGTAACCGATGAAATTGAGCGGAGTGCCTGTAAGATAAGGCACGGCCAGATTGACCCAGACCGAGAGCTCGATGGTGAGCACCAGCAGCACCGGCAGGGCAAGCGAACGGAAAGCCATCATGATAACCAATGCAATGGCCAAAATGGCCAGGCCGTTGACAATAACCAGATCCTGGTTGATGGTGGTCTTCATGTCCAAAAGCACAAAATTGGCACCGGCAAGGTGGGTTCCTCCCTGCGGATAAGCCTGGTCGGCCATGTCCCTGATCCGCTCGGCCAGCTCATAAGTCTCAGGGCTCTCAGCCGGCGACTCGGCAATCAGAATCAGGCGGCTGTAGTGGTCTGAGATCAGGGCTGAAATGATCCTGTCAGGCAGCAGATCAGGCGGGATACCTGTTCCGACCTGGGTGACATAGCCGACGACTGATTTCATCTCGGGCAGGGCCAGCAGGTCTTCAGCCAATTTTTCCTCCGTAGCCCACTGACCTTTGGGAACCAGCAGAACCATCTGCATATTCTCTCCAAAGTGCTGGTTCAAGCGCTCCTCATCCCGCGCTTCCCGCGACCCTTGCGGAAAACTCCTGGCTCCGTACAGGAAGTGGTTGGACCGCTGTCCGATATAGGCCGGGAGAATGATCAGGGCGGCGGCTATCATGACCGGAACGCCGATACGGACAACCAGGCGGCTGAACCCCTTAAAAGACGGCAAGAGCGTCCTGTGCGTCGTCTTGTCGATGATCTTATAGGTGTAGACAGCCAGAACCGGCAAGAGCAAAAAGACACTCAGGAGACTCAGAAGAACGCCTTTGGCCAAGACAATGCCCAGATCGGGGCCGATACGGAAGCGCATGAAGACCAGGGTCAGGAAACCAAAGAAGGTGGTCAGGGCCGAGGACAGAATGGGGGCAAAGCTCTTGACAATGGCCAGCCGCATGGCCTCCTCAATCGAATGCCCCTCCTCCCTGTAATCACTGAAACGGTGCAGGAGGAAGATGGCGTAGTCCATGGAAACAGCCAGTTGCAGAATCGAGGCCACTGCCTGGGTGATAAAGGATACATCTTTGAAAATGATGTTGGATCCCATGTTGAGGAGTACACCTGCGAAGATCACGATCATAAACAGAACCGGTTCAAACCAGGATTTGGTCGCAATCATCAGAATCAAGAGGGCAACGGGCACCGCGATCATGATGATCCGGGTGATCTCCAGGGTAATGGCCTGCTGCATGTTGGCCATCTCAACCACCTGGCCCCGCACCGCCCCTTCAGGGCCCGCCAGCTCTTGCAGCTCCCCGAGAACATCCTGAGCCTTGGCCTCCTCGTCAACGGTCAGGTGGTAAAGAGCCATGCCGTCCTTGTAGAAACCCTCGACTATTTTGCGGTCAAGCAGCTCGATAGGAGTCGCAAGGTCAACCTGATCGTTCAGCCAGAGGACTTCTTTGACGTAGGGAAGGGCGGCGAGCTTTTCCTTGAAATTCAGGGCCTGTGAAATGGACAGATCCGGCACACCGATTTCCACGTTGGGGATATCCTGATCGTATTCATCCGCCATGGTCTCGATGGCGATGGTTGAGGCGGCTTTTTTGGGAACATAGGAGAAAAGATCAAAATTGGTTTTTACCCGGGTAGCATAGAAAGCACTGACAGCCGACAGCGCGATAAAGAGCACCAGGATGGCGCCCTTGCATTTGATAATGAGTTCCGCAAGTTTTCCCATGCTCTTCCAATTGCCTGAAAGGCCGTTTGCTCCAATGTTACGGCCCCTCTTTTCCGCAGTATAATAAGCACAAATGCCGGACTGCAAGTAACGGATTTACAACATCTGTCTTTTAGTCGACACATGTCGTATTATTGTTAAGATTGTGTTACGATTGTCACAAGAAAACACAATCTTTCAGGATTCAGCGGGTCCAAAGGAAATCAAATCATGACGGACAACAAACACAAACGGCCTCCCCCCGCCGGCGAAATCGTGATCCAGCCTTCAGGCGGCGACCGAAGGAGCCGGCGGACAGCTTTGGCTCTGCAGCAGGGCCTGGTTGAACTATTGCTCAAGAAGCCGCTTCAGGAAATCACCATCTCCGAACTGACCGGGACGGCAGATGTCAGCCGGACCACTTTCTATCTTCACTATCGGAATATCGGTGATCTTTTTCAGCAAATGGAAGACAACATCTACCTCCAGTTCGAACAGCTCATCCATCAGAGCATGACAGATGAGCAGAGCCTGCTTTACATTGAACCGGATGAAAAAGGCGCCCCGACCATGCCGGTGCTCAAGGAGGTCTTCCTCTTCATCAAAAGCAATCCCGAACTCAGCGTCGTGCTCCTCAATAATCCCGACAGCACTTTTCTCAACAAAATCTGGTCGACCGGGCATGATGTGCTGATTGAACGGCTGGCGTCCTTCGAACCGCATATGGACGTCAATCAAATCGAATACTATTACCTCTTTGTCATCAATGGCATCCGGGGATTAATCGAACACTGGATTGCCTCCGACATGCGGGAGCCAGTCCAGGAGCTGGTGGAGATCGCCACGGGCTTTGTCCTGCGCAACATGGGCTTTCTGCTCTGGGGTGACGGGGAAAGGCCGCAAGCGGCCACAAAACATTCAGAAGGAGACAGCCAATGGATGCAGAAGTCATCGAACTGAAAGAGATCAGGCGGCAAGTGGAGAAGGCCGCAGAAGAACTGATCAGAGAGGCCCGTTACAGCAAAGAGGGCGATCTTTTCGTCCTGGGCTGCAGCACCAGCGAGGTGGCCGGCCAGATGATCGGCAAGGCCTCCAACCAGGATGTGGGAAAAGCAATCATTGAGACCCTTCTCCCGCTCCTGCGCCGTCACGGCCTCCATCTGGCGGTCCAGGGCTGTGAACACATCAACCGGGCCCTGGCAGTGGAGCGTGAAGTCATGCTTGATTACGACCTGGAGGAAGTCAATGTAGTCCCGCAGCTCCACGCTGGCGGTGCATGTTCCATGGCAGCCTATGCAGCCTTCAGTGATCCTGTCATGGTGGAGCACTTGGAGGCTTCGTTGGGCATGGATATCGGTGACACGGAAATCGGCATGCATGTCCGTTTCGTCCAGCGGCCGGTCAGACTCTCCGTCACCCATATCGGCAAGGCCCGGCTGACTGCGCTCATGTACAGGCCCAAGCTGGTGGGTGGTGAACGGGCGGCCCATAAACCCTAGGTTGATCAGGTGCAAAAAGAATCTGGCTGGACATGACATTCTCGAAGTTCGACCTGGTTTCCGCCCATCCAAGAGTCTCCGTCATAAGCAGGCAACCGATCACAAGCCGCCTTGATGGCCGGGGAGAAAAACCGGTACCTCGTTCCGGTTTGCCGCTGCAGGGGATTTCACCCAGGATCCTGTCCGGGTAACAATGCAAAAACCCCGCCGGGAGGGTATCCGCGGCGGAGTTTTTCTGGAGCCTGCGGACAGATTCGAACTCCCGACCTGCCGCTTACAAGGCGGCTGCTCTACCAGCTGAGCTACGCAGGCGCAGCCTGTATGGTACCCGATGAGGTCTTTTCTGTCAATCCAGCTATTGCCTTGCGGCTTCGGGTTTCCATCCCGGGCGGGTCAGGCGGATCTTCTTTTCACCCGGCAAATCTTTATTCTTTCCGTTAGAATGGGGAAGACTTGAATTTGAGGAGCATCCATGGGAACCTTCAACGAGAAAATCAAAGAGGTACTGGCATCCGTCCTTCCGGTCACTTTATTCGTGGTCATTCTCCATTACACCGTCACCCCCTTGTCAGGCCTCCAGATGGGCAGGTTTTTATTTGGCGCTTTGCTGATCCTTGCCGGCCTCTCCATCTTTCTTGTCGGGGTTGATCTTGGCGCCACCCCGATCGGCCGGTACAGCGGCCGTTTCCTGGTCGGCATGGGCAAACTGCCCCTCCTGCTGGCCGGCGGACTCTTTTTGGGATTCCTGATCTCCATCGCCGAGCCCGACCTCCAGATCCTGGCTGCCCAGGTCCAGCAGCTGACCAGTCACTCGATCACCAAATGGCAGATGGTGATCGTGGTATCCGCCGGCGTAGGACTCCTGGTCATGATCGGGTTCTGGCGGATCATCAAGCGCATCCGCCTGCGCTACATCCTCTGGGGCACCTACGCGGTCATCCTGATCCTGGCCATCCTGAACCGGCCGCTCTTTCACGACTTTGCCTTTGACGCGTCGGGAGCCACCACCGGAGCCATCACCACCCCCTTCGTCCTGGCACTGGCGGCCGGCGTCTCCCAGATTACGGCGGCCCACCGGGAGGACGCGCGGGATCAGTTCGGCCTGGTCGGTCTGGCGTCAGCCGGAGCCATCCTGGCGGTCCTGGCCCAGGGCGCCCTGCTCAAGTCATTCAATCCTGTTGCGCCTCCCGGAACAGGGGAACAGCTGCCTCCTGCTTTTTTCACCCCTTTTCAGCAGGCTGCAGGGCTTTCAATCCGCGATTCCCTGCTCAGCATGGCCCCGCTGGCCGTCATCTTCTTCCTGCTCCATATCAGCGTGCTGACCCTTCGCAGGAGGGAAAAAACCCGCATTTACATCGGCATGTTCTTTTGTTACCTGGGACTGGTCCTCTTCATGGTGGGTGTCATGGGCGGTTTTATGTCGGCCGGACATCTGGTGGGAACCGGCCTGGTCGCGAGGAATCAGCCGGCACTCACCGTCATGGCTGGCTTCTTCCTGGGCATGGCGACTGTCATCGCTGAACCGGCGGTCCACGTGCTGACCCTGTCGGTCGAAGAGGAAACAGACGGCGTCATTCCGCGCAGGGTTGTCCTGGCTTTCCTGGCGGTCGGTGTGGCCTTTTCCGTGGCTCTTGCCGTCATCCGGATCTACGTCGAAGGACTGGAACTGTGGCATATCCTGCTGCCCGGCTACACCCTGATCATGATCATGAGTTATTTCACCCCCGATCTCTTTTTGGGCGTGGCCTTCGACGCGGGCGGGGTCGCCTCGGGACCCATGACGGCAACCTTCATCCTGGCTTTCACCCAGGGAATCGCCGCGGGAGTCCCCCAGGCCGACCTCCTGCTTGACGGTTTCGGCGTAGTCGCTTTGGTCGCCATGGCGCCACTGATCACTTTGCAAATTCTCGGACTTATCTCGATTTGGCGCGGAAAAAGACAAAGAATCCGCGACGCTGCCGCCCAGGCAGAAGAGGAGGCCCCCCATGTTGATTAATGAAGGACAAAAGCACGAGCCGCTCTGCCTGCTCACTGTCATATCAGATCCCGGAAAAGCGGATGCCATGGCCAGATTCGCACTCCAGAACGGTGCCCGGACGGCCTATCATTTTTACGCCCATGGAACGGTTCCGGGCCATCTGCTCGCTTTCCTGGGCCTTTCAAGCGTCCGTCGCGAGATGATCTGCCTCACTGCCCCCAAGGACCTGGGGCCGGAGATCATGGACAGGCTTTGCGGACAGTTTCACATCGGCAAAGCCACGAACGGCATCGCCTTCCTGCAGATGATGGATCAGGATGACCGGGAGGAGGCAGTGCCGTGTGACTATGTCATGATCGCTGCTGTAGTCAATGAGGGAGACGGCGAGTACGTAGTCGAAAGTGCCCGCCGAAGCCAGCCTGTCGGAGCTACCATCCTCAAGGCTTTTGGCACGGCCGATCACAGCAGGAAGACCTTTGATTTTGAAATCATCCCCCAGAAAGAACTGGTCCTGATCGTGGCTCGAATCTGCCACGTCGACGCCATCTACTGTGCCATCTATCATGAGATGCGCACGGAAAGCCCCGGGCGCGGCATCCTCTTTTGCCTGGCGCTTGACCGGGTGGCCGGCCTCTTGGACATGCCTGCCTGCCAGCCGCCGGCTGATATCACCCGGGATGTCCTGGAGCCCGCCCTTGAAGAGGATCGGGTCGCCTTGTTTGCTGTCTCCGACCGGGGTCATACAGCGCCGGTTTTGGCGACCGTTGAGCAACTGGGCGGAACAGGCGCCACCATCCTCCACTGCCGGCTCGCGGGGCCTGAATCGGGAGGCTGGTACAGCAGGCTGGGCGACCCTGAAAAAGAAATCGTTCTCGCCATCACGCAGACTGCCCAGGCGGAGCAAATCCGAAAAGAACTGCTGATGGCGAACCAGGAATCAGCTCAGGGACCCTTCCAGGCAGGCCTGCTGAAAGTGACCCGCTTTCGGAAACTGTCGAAACTTAAGGATTCTCAGTGAGATAATACTCCAGGACGGCCCGGGCGATGGCCTGGCCGATGGCACGCCGGCCTTCCTGTGATGTCATGACCCTGCGGTCGCTGTCATTGGACAGAAAACCAGGTGCCAGTGAAGCTGAAACATAGTTGGACAGGCGCAGGACCGCCATATCTTTTTCCGCACCGGTACTGGAGTGATCCTCAGGCTGAAGCAAAGGCACTGCTTGAGCCAGGGACGATTTGAGAAGAAAGGCCAGCCGGGCCCTCCCGTCGCTGTCGATATTGGAATAATTGGGCGGCAGGCTTTGCGGGTCCTGGCCGACTGCATAGCCGTTGTTCACTTCATGGACAAAAGGCGCTGACATGAAATAGGCCTGGGATCCCTGCCGGGAAGTATCGTTGATATCGAAGGCCAGGGCAAGATTGATGAAGAGGACGTCGGTGAACTGCGACTCAATGTCATAAAGAACGCGAAGCTGAGGCGGCGTCCCGATCGAACCGAAAAGGCCGCGCCCTCCCGAGGAGGGGCTGTTCTGATTGATCCGGATGATGTCACCCATGAGAAGGCGGAGATTGTCGGGGATCTCGCGCTCATACCCGTTTGCCACGGCGGCGTCACCGTAGCGGAGCAGGGCCAGGTCAGCCGCCTTGGCCACCGTACGGAATAAAGAAAATTCCTCATCGGTGGTCCGCGTCATCACTACCGTCGCGCCATAAGCCGCCAGGGCTTTTTCAGCCTCCAGGGCCATGTCAAGAACCAGTGTTTTCTCCATGACGGCATCGGGACCTGAACCCCATACGGCCCCCGCGTCGGCTCCGCCGCGCGAGGCATCCAAAATAACCGTGATGCCCCGGAGCGGCTCAGGCGACGCTGTCTGCCCCAGGTAAGACTTCAAGTCGGGTTCGTGCAGGATAGGAACAGACAGTTCCTCCGGCCATACCCGAAGGGAGTTGCCCCCGGCTGGCAGAGAATCGGGGTCATTGCCGTACAGGGGAAGCTCCATGAGCAGAATTTCAGTCTCTTCTGTTTCATCCTGACTGTCGCCGGGTGCTTGAGGGTTCCCGCTCTCAGAGGGTTGGGCGGCCGCAGGGCCGGTGGTCCGGTCCGGGTCCAGTTGGAACCGCTTGGCACCGCGAACGGGATTGGGCAAGACGCCGAAAGCTGAAAGCAGCAGAAAAAAGCTGCTCAAAAGCACCATGACAAAGACAAAACGGCTGCCTTTCTTTCCGGCCATAGGTCACCCTTTAGGATGTTCGGTGCCCAGCTGGCCGACAAGTTCCTGAAGGCGGGCGGCGTAATCGCTGATTTCTTCAAAATCCCGGCCTTCAATCATGATCCGGATCAGCGGCTCGGTTCCCGATTTACGAATCAGCAGCCTCCCGGAACCGTCCAGTTTCTCTTCGGTCAAACGGACTGCTTCCGTGAAGCGCGGATCCTCCATCACGGCATCTGCCCTGCCCTGGTCCAGCCGGACATTGACCAGGACCTGGGGGAAGAGTTCGATAAACTGCCGCATTTCGCTCAGGCGGACATCCCGGCCCTGGCCGGCAAGCACCCGCAAAAAGCGGAGGGCTGTCAGCTGGCCGTCCCCCGTCGTTGCGTCGTCCAGCAGGATCACATGACCGCTTTGTTCGCCCCCCAGGGACAATTTTTCCCTCAGCATGTGTTCCAGGACGTAACGGTCGCCCACCGCCGTGCGGACAAGTTTATACCCCTCCCGCTCCGCCATCTTTTCCAGCCCCAGGTTGCTCATGACGGTCGCGACAATGGTTTTTTGCGCCAGTCGGCCCCGCCGGTCCATATCCCGCGCCAGCAGGGCCATCATGACATCGCCGTCACACAGGCTGCCCTTATCATCAACCGCAATCAGGCGGTCAGCGTCACCGTCAAAGGCAAGTCCCAGATGAGCGCCGGTCCCCACCACCTGATCCGCCAGCTTATCCGCGTAAGTCGATCCACAGCCCCTGTTAATATTGAAACCGTCCGGCTCAACGCCAAAGGCGATGACTTCGGCTCCCAGTTCCCTGAACAGGGACGGTGCCGTCCGGTAGCTGGCCCCGTTGGCGCAGTCGATCACAAGCCGCATGCCGGAGAGATCCAGGCCGGCGATTGAGATCAGATGGTTTTTGTACTCTTCCGGCCCCCTGTCGTATCGCGTCAGCTTGCCCACGCCGTCACCAACCGGCCGCGTCATCCCGCCGAAACCGGCTGAAATCATGGCTTCAATCGCTTCCTCGGTTTCATCAGGCAACTTGAATCCGCCCTCGGAAAAAAACTTGATCCCATTGAATTCATAAGAGTTATGTGAAGCGGAAATCATGGCGCCCGCGTCAGCGCCCAGCTCATGAGTCAGCCACGCTACGCCGGGAGTCGCGATCACGCCCGTGTCGATTACGTCGGCACCGGCAGATGTAATCCCCGCAATCAGAGCCGATCCCAGCATCCCGCTCGAAACCCGTGTATCAGCACCGATAACAAAGGTCGGCTTGTGATGACTCGTCCCCGTCAGAACCAGGGCGCCAGCATATCCCAGCGAGAAGGCCAGATCAGGCGTCAACTCCTGGTTCGCCACGCCGCGTACACCGTCTGTTCCAAACAGTTTGGCCATTATCTACCTCGAATGATCTTTCTTCTTTTCATACAAAAAGCGGCTGCCCGGCTGCCTGTTTGGCAGCAAAGTCAGTGCCGCTCAATCCAGCTCAAAAATATTGACTGTCACCGACGCGGGGAAGAGCAATTCGGTCTTGGTATAAAGCAGGGTCCGCGTATCGACCTTGACCGGCAGCTGGACCGGCCCTGTCCTGCTGACGTCACCGACGTCAATGTAAGCGGTGATCCTGGCCGGGGTAATGCCCTCCAGCACCTGCTGTCTGCCGCGCAGGGTGATCTGGACATTGGTGACCGGATAGCTCTGAATGCCGAAACCCTTTTCCCCCGCAAGGTCAACACCGAAATGTGCCAGCGGAACAGTCAACGTTTTGGTCGTCACCGGATTGACGGTTACCTGGACGTAAAGCCACATGAAGCAGGCCAGTACCAGCGCAATGATGGCCAGGGTAATCCGCTGTTTGCGTGACAGAAGGGAACCGGTCTGCCTCCGGCCCGGAATGCCTTTGGGGCGCTTTTTGCCCTGAGCCGGAACAGGGACGGCAGCCTGACCGCCGTCATCTTCCTGTTCGCGGTAATCGTGCGTCGAAATAATCTCATCATGCGTCGGCTGATTCAAGGTTTTCCGGCCTTTGGTCCATTGGCGGAACCTGACCCGGAGCGTACGGGCTTCCCCGGCCTGCTCCATGCCGAGAAGGCGGTGAAGCTGGGTGCGGAGCGCATCGCTGTTGCCCAGTACATGCAGAACACCCCCGACAGCGATGCTGATGGAACCTCTTTCTTCCGAGACGACGATGGCGATGGCATCGCCCATCTCGGAGGCTCCTACAGCCGCGCGGTGCCGCAGGCCAAAATCACGGCGGAGATGGTAATTATCCGACAAAGGGACGTGAACACGCGCCGCGGCGACTCTGCCGTCACGGATCAGGACCGCGCCGTCATGAAGCGGTGATCCGGGGTAAAAGATCTGCCTCAGCAGGGCCGCTGTGACATTGGCGTCAATCCTGACGGCGTTTTCCTGTTCGTGAAACTCGCCCAGCCGGGTATCGCGCTCGACGATGATCAGGGCGCCTGTCCTTGTCTCCGACATCCACTCACAGGCGTTGACGATGGCTTCGATCATCTGATGGGAGCTGATCCCGCCTGCAAAGACATCCCAGTTGACATAGGATAAACGGTTGCGGCCAACCGCCTCCAGGGTCCTGCGAAGTTCGGGCTGAAAAATCACAATGATGGCGATGGCCAGAATGGAGATGGTCCGGCTCAGCATGAAGCCCATGGTGCTGAGACCGACCGCACTTGCGACCAGGGCAAAGATGACAATCAGCAAAATACCGCGCAAGAGCTGCCAGGCTCTCGAATCACGGAGCAGCAAGAGAACAAAGTAAAGTACCAAGGCTGTAATGGCTATATCCAAGAGCGCGATGACAATGTCGAGGGGGCCGCCCAGAAAGAGCAGGCCATCCGAGAGACTGTATCGCAATTCTTTGAAGAATTCACCGATTTTTGAAAACAGGCTGGACGGCAAAGGCGCTTCTCCGCTCCTTTCAATGGGTCAAAATCTCTTTTCCATCTTATCACATGGGGAGATCATTAACGGTTTGACAACAAGGACTCTCCGCTGGTATCATTCCTCATGTCGCGTCATGACATTGCCGATTAGTGTAACGGTAGCACACCTGACTCTGACTCAGTTTGTCCGGGTTCAAATCCTGGATCGGCAGCCAAAACCCCGGAACAAGATGAACCGGGGTTTTTCATTGGGCCTCCCTCCGGCTGATGAAGTCATCGCGCCAGGCTGCAAGGAAGGCCGGAAAAGGCAGGCCGGCAAGGCTCTCTACACTGACCGGCAACAGGCTACCCTGCGGGGCATCAGGTCCGTCACGCGGGATCAATCCGGCCCCGCCCGAAACTTCCGCTTCCCAAAAAGCCATCTCCCATATGCGGTGAGAGAAGACGGCGCGGTTTTCGCCAACATAGTCCAGTTTGATCACTTTCGCACCCAAATGCGCTTCAATTGCCGGCCGGACATGGCCTTCTTCCTGTTTCCCATACTTGCCGGACAAGGAAAAAAACTCAAAGAGTCCGGACAGGAGCCCTTTGGAGCGGCGCCGGCAGTAAACCAGTTCACCCTCACGGATCAAGACGTAGGTGAGCTGGCTTGCGGGTTTGGGGAGGTCCTTGCGCCGCCTGGGGTAATCCATCACAGCAGAAAGCGAGAAAGCCAGGCAGTAACGATTGATGGGACAGGCTTGGCAGGCGGGTGCAGAGGGTGTACAGACAGCCGCGCCCAGCTCTATCAAGGCCTCACTGAAATCACCGGCCCGGCAGGGGGGAAAAAGTGCCGCCACACGCTCCCTTACCGCGCGCTGGCTTTTAGGGTCACCCTGCAGGTGCGGGATGGCATCAAGCCTTGACAGGACGCGGACCACATTGCCGTCCACCGCGGGCTCGGGAAGATCATAGGCGAATGAGAGGATGGCGCCGGCGGTGTAGGGGCCAATGCCCGGCAACTTGAGCAGCTCTTTTTTTTCACAAGGCAGGACCCCCTGGTACCGGCTGACGACCATGACGGCCAATGCCAGGAGATTTTTCGCGCGGCGGTAATAGCCGAGTCCCTCCCAGTATTTCAGTACTTCTGTTTCGCTTGCTGCCGCCAGGGACTCAAAATCCGGAAAGCGCGCCATGAACCGCTCATAGTAGGGGATGACCGTGGCAACCTGGGTTTGCTGGAGCATCAATTCAGACACGATGACCGCATAGGGATCGCGCCGATAGCCGGACCCCGCTGCCTCCCGCCAGGGCAAGGGCCTGGCAGACCGGTCAAACCAGCCAAGAAGCGCTTCTGAAAAACCGGGCTTCAAGACGATTCCGACTCCAGGAATACAGCGGCTGACTGGCCCGCCAGCCAGCCTGAAGCCATGGCCCACATGAGATTGAAGCCGCCCGTATCTCCGTCGATGTCAAGGACTTCACCGCAGGCGAAGAGACCCGGAACGAGCCTTGACATCAGGGTATCAGGATCGAAATCATCCGTCGCGATTCCCCCCGAGGCCACCTGGGCAAAAGAGAAACCGCGCGTACCGGTTACACCGACCTGGAGATGCTTGAGCTGGCGGGATAACTCCCTGATCATGCCCGACCGGCTGGAAACCGCCTGGCCATGGGACGCCGCACAGCCCACCAGGGCACGGGCGATCTTATCAGGGACCAGACCCGCCAGGGCAATCCGCCAGTCATCATGTGCCACATCCGAGGCAGCCAGGATTTCGCCGATGGCCTCCTCTTCCAGCTCGGGCAGGAAATCAATTTCGATCACACCGGCCGTGGCCGCCGACGAGACCGAGTGTCCGACCGCTCCGCCCAGTTCCATGGCCGCAATGCCGGACAAGCCGTATTTGGTGATCAGGTATTCGCCGCTGGTCCGCGCCGCCGCACCCCTTGTACCTTTGAAGGAGACTGAACCGCGGAAACGGACGCCTTCCGCGTATTGGATCAGGGGATGCGGGGACAGGGTCAGGGGGACGAGTGAAGGGACCGGTTCATTCAGCCGGTGACCCAGACCCTGGAGAATTTCATAGCCTGAGCGCGACCCGCCCAGGTCGGGAGAGGCACAGCTGCCCGCCGCCACAAGGACTGACCGGGCCGTGGCGCTTGTGCCATCATCGGCCAGGGCAAGAAAATGATTCTTTTGCTTTTTGACTTGCTCGATTTTCAAGGGCTGGATCAAGGCGACCTGCCTGTTCTGGAGGGCGTTGAGAAGCAGGAGTGTGACGGACCGAGCCTGCAGGGAGCGCGGATAGACACGCCTCTCTCTTTCCTCCATGGTCATCAGGCCTAGATCCCGGAGGATGGCCAGGATTTTTTCAGCCGGCAGCCGCTGGAATACAGGCCTGACAAAGTCCGGGTCGCCGCCCCGGTAATGACCTTCCACCGGTTCAAGGCTGGCGATGTTGCAGCGGCCGTTTCCGCTCGCCAGCACCTTGCGCAGGGCCTGTGATTCCTTTTCAACAATGGCAAGGGCCCCCCTCAGGCCGGCTTCCCGCGCCCCCAGCGCAGCCAGTACTCCGGAGGCTCCCCCCCCGACAATGATCAAATCATAATGTTGATCCAAGAACACCCTCCTATCGCACTGTCACAATGACCGCTTCTTTCTCGTCAATCACCAGGAAGTGCTGGCTGCTCAATGCCAGAATACGTTTAACCGGACCACCGGCAGCCCGGCGGGCCACGACTTGCCCCGTATCCATCCGGCAGGTCATAAGCTCACTGCCGGCGGCAGCCAGGATCAGGGTCCCGTCCGGGGTCAAGGCGAAAGTGGAAATCCCCTCCCCTGCCTCCAGCGCCTGAAATAGTTGACCATCGCCCAAACGATCCGGTGAGGCCGCATAAAGCCTCAAGCTCCCTTCATTTTCCGCCAAAAGCACAAAACGGCCGCCGCCCTCCGCGGCCTGGACCGGCATTCCCGGCAAGGAGCCGGTCTGGATCATCCCCGTCCGGGGGTCGAAGCACACCCACTCAGCCTCATTGTAAAAGAGTACCTCACCGCCGCCAAGACAGACTCGCAAGGGGAAAACATCATCCGCCGATATCAGGGCATCCGAGAGCCGTTTCCCCTCAAAATCGAAGCGCAGATAGCGGGTGGCTGTTTTCCCCTGCGAAAGGTCCAGCATGAGGACATCAAACTGGTCAGCTCCAGGGACAAAAGCAAGGCTGACCGGCCACTCCAGGGATGAGAAGGTCAAAACAGCGCAGTAGCCGCCTGTCCTGGCGTCAAAGAGCGATGCCGCCAGCCTTCCTTTGATTGAAGTTCCGAAAGTTAAAAGCAGCGGTTCCCGGAGATCCCCGCCGTAAATGATCTCCCGGGTATCCGACTCATGGCTGGAAAGATCGGCAAAAACTGCCATGTAGCCGGCTCTGTCAACCGGAGTCACCAGCAATCCCTCACCCATGGCCCTGACCTGTGACCGGCGGTAGGGAAAGGATGTAAAATCCAGTTCCCTGCCCGAGGCATCAAGCGCAGCCAGGCCCTCCTCCTCGATGCGGACCAGGGTCGATCCGACCAGGGCAAAAGACTCAGCCGGGGCCCCGCGCAGAGGGAAGGGCTTGCCGATAAGAAGTGAATCACCTGGCTGGACCGGCCTTTCAGGCACGCGGGAAATGAAAAGGATCAGGGCGATCACAATGAAAATAAGCGCCCAAAAAAAAGAGAGCACAGCGATCAGCCGGGAACCCGATTCTTTAGAATCTGAACTTTGCCTTGCCATGCGGGGCGGGCAGCTCCTCTCCGCTTCCTTCGGTGAATTGATTTTACTATAGCACGCGGCTGGACGGCCTAAAAAAGGGGCTGCCCCGCCATGGGACAGCCCCTGATTACTCTTCCGGGCAGTCGTTTAGTACATGCCGCCCATGCCTCCGCCCGCCGGCATCGGGGGCTCGGGCTCGGGAATATTGGCCACGACCGCTTCAGTCGTCAGGAGAATGGAGGCGATGGAGGCCGCGTTCTGGAGCGCGGACCGCGTCACCTTGGCCGGGTCGACGATTCCGGCGCCGACCATGTCGGTGTATTTCTCCTGCAGGACATCAAAACCGACGCCCTTGCCTTCCGATTTAACTTTTTCGCAGACGACGCTGCCGTCAAAACCGCTGTTCACTGCGATCTGACGAACCGGCTCCTCCAGGGCCCGCAGGACGATAGTCACGCCTGTGCGTTCGTCGCCCTCCAGCTCGTCGAGCAGCTGGCTGATGTCATCCAGGACATCGATGTAGGCAGTTCCGCCGCCCGGGACAATTCCCTCCTCGACGGCTGCGCGTGTCGCCGACAGGGCGTCTTCGATGCGGAGCTTGCGTTCCTTCATCTCAACCTCAGTCGCGGCCCCGACCTTGATGACTGCCACACCGCCAGAAAGCTTGGCCAGACGTTCCTGGAGTTTTTCCCGGTCAAAGTCCGAAGTGGTTTCCTCGATCTGGGACCGGATGGCCGTAATACGGGCCTGGAGTTCATCGGGGGAACCGGCGCCGTCGACAATGACCGTGTTGTCCTTGTCGATCTTGACCTGACGGGCCTGGCCCAGGTCGGACAATTCAACATCCTTGAGCTCCATGCCGAGGTCGGATGAAATCACCTTGCCGCCCGTCAGGATGGCGATATCCTGCAGCATCTCTTTCCTGCGGTCGCCAAAGCCGGGCGCCTTGACCGCCGCGCACTGGAAGGTGCCGCGGAGCTTATTGAGAATCAGGGTGGAGAGGGCTTCGCCTTCGACGTCTTCCGCGATGATGAGAAGCCGCTTGCCGTTCTGAACGATCTTTTCAAGCAGGGGGAGAAGATCCTGGATATTGGAGATCTTCTTGTCGGTCACCAGAATGTAGGGCTCTTCGAAGACGACTTCCATCTTGGTTGTATCGGTAACCATGTAGGCAGAAATGTAACCGCGGTCAAACTGCATGCCCTCAACGATTTCAAGTTCGGTGCCCATGGTCTGGGATTCCTCGACCGTGATGACGCCGTCATTGGAAACAGATTCCATGGCGTTGGCGATCTCCATGCCGATGGCGTCATCATTGGCTGAAATCGCGGCAACCCGTGAGATGTCATTTTTGCCTTCCACCGCCTTGCTGTTGCGTCCGATGGCAGCAACGGCCTTCTCGACGGCCTGGTCGATACCGCGCTTCAAGATAATGGGGTTGGCACCGGCGGCGACATTGCGAAGTCCCTCACGGATGATGGCCTGGGCCAGCAGGGTGGCGGTGGTAGTGCCGTCTCCGGCCACATCATTGGTCTTGGTGGCCACTTCCTTGACCAGTTGCGCACCCATATTTTCAAAACGGTCTTCCACCTCGATCTCACGGGCGATGGTAACGCCGTCGTTGGTAACGACGGGGGAACCGTATGTCTTGTCAAGAACTACGTTGCGGCCCTTGGGGCCCAAGGTGATACGGATGGTATCAGCCAGCTTGTTGACGCCGATTTCCAGCGATTTACGGGCGTCTTCCGCGTATTTCAAATCTTTAGCCATTTTTATAACTCCTTCTTTTCCAGTGAATCAGTCGACAATGGCGAGAATATCGCTCTGCCTCAGGATGGTGTATTCAAGGTCGTCGATCTTGACTTCCGTCCCCGCATACTTGCTGATCAGGACGCGATCGCCGACTTCAACTTCCATGATAACGTCTTTGCCGTCGACCACCCCCCCGGGGCCAACTGCAACAACTTCAACAATCTGCGGTTTTTCCTTGGCAGATCCGGGAAGCACAATGCCGCCCTTGGTTGTCTCTTCTGCTTCAAGTCTCTTGATGACTACGCGGTCACCCAACGGTTTAATGTTCATGTTCATACCTCCAACCGGTTTTTTATTGACGGAAGTTGGCACTCGTACTAACCGAGTGCCAGCCAAGTAATAATATAATCAGGGCTGCCTTTTTTGTCAACCGCCTCCGATTAAAAGATCGTGTCCAAAAGTGAACGAAAGATGTCTTTTTCTGAAAGGAAGGCCAGAATACGTGAGTTTTCAGTGAAACTGCGAACCAGGGGGCTGGTAAGGCTGAAGGAAATCAGCACCATGACAAGGAGCCAGACCATGAAGGCGCCCCAAACCAGACCCAGCACCAAACCGCCCGTTTTGTTGAGCCATCCGACGACCGGGATCCCATTCAGGACGGGAGTCAGCAGGCGGGCGGCCAGACCCAGAACCAGACGCACAATAAGAAAAATCACGACCAGGGCCAGGGCACCCAGCACCAGCTGCCAGACGGACTGAACGGCCGAGTCGGCAACGGAATTGCCGGCCGCGTCCGGAGCCTGCAGGATCCGCCGCGTCCAGTTTTCGGGCATGCCCAGAATATGCAGGACCGAGGGAAGGCCCGAAGAAGCGGCTCCAGCCCCTTCATGGACCAAGTCGGACACCTCTTCCATGGATCCGCTGAAAAGGCCCAATTTGAGCATCCAGCCGGACAGGGGCCGTACCATAAGAAACGCAATGGCGATTGAAATCAGGGAACTGATGAAACCGACCGCGGTCAGAAGCAGGCCGCGCCGGTGGCCGACCCAGACAAAAAGAGCAACAAGAATCAGTGCGGAAATGTCAAATCTCATAATTACCTTCCAGCTTCCTGCAATCCAGGCCCGGACTGCCCCGGAGCCCGCAGCAACCGCATTATCTCACAGTCGCCGGCCTTTTGCGAGCAGAACCCTTATGCTAAAATCATGCCGGAGGACGCGTCATGCCAAACGAAGCCATTCCGGTCCACAAACTGATACTCCTTTACATTGCCGGACAGGCTCCCGGTATTCGCCTTTCGCGCCTGCGCGATGCCGGCCTGGCCACCTTGTCCATGGATTATTTGGACCTGGCGGGGGCTTTGGAAGACTTGACCGCAAGCGGCCTGATCCAGGTGACTGTCCGTGACGACAAGCTTTTGCGTGACGCGGAAGACCGTGAAATTGAGATCTGCCAGCTGACCGTCGCAGGCCGGTCTACCCTCCAGGCTCTGGAAAATCAGATTCCTGCCCCCACCAGGCGCTTTCTTTCGGCCTATCTCGATGAAACCCACCTGCAGCGGACAGCAGCTGATACCATTACCTCCACGGTGGAGACGGCCAGCGATGGACGCTACCGCCTTACCTGCCGGCAAATGGAGGGAGATGACGGCAGTTTTTCCTTCTCCATCCTCTTCCCCACCGAGGCCATGGCCCGCAAGGCTGCACTGACCTGGCGCGAAAAACCGGCCTCCGTCTTCTCCTCCCTGCTCCAATCGCTTCTGGGCGATGACAAAAAAACACCTTGACCGGAACCGGCCAAGGTGCTTTCTTTCAAGTTCAGCCGACTCATTCGTTTTCCAGGACTTCCTCAGCCGGCAGGGCCTTCATGCGGGCTGCAAGTTCAGCCGCGTAGACCTTGATGGCTTCCCGGTCGTCCCCGGTCGGCAGGCCGCGCACCAGAAACGGTTCAATCCGCTCGGCCTTGTGGCTGCCCAAAAGACCTTCGAGTTGTTTGACCATTTGCGAGCCCCAGCCGTAGGAGCCGACAATCCCGATGTATTTGACGGGCGGGTTGATGCCGCCGATCAGCATGGTCATGGCGGCGACAAGCGGATGGGCACCGCCCAGCACCGCCGGGGATGCCAGGATCAGGGCGCCGGCAAAAATGGATTCCGTCAGAACCCGGCCGATGGGGACGCGCAGGTCCTGCTTGGCGCTGCCCAGATCCACCAGCTTGACGCCGATGCCCAGATCACTCAGGGCTCTGGCCAGCAGGCGGACCATGATGCCGGTGCTGCCATGCATGGAAACATAGGCAATCAGTACATCACGGCTGGTCTTGTCCGATACCATGCGCTCATACTCGGAAAGGATGGTGTCGGGCTCAAACCAGACCGGTCCGTGCGCCGCACAGATGATGGCCGGGTCAAGGGCTCTGGCCTTTTCCACATAACGCTTGACATGGGTCCTGAAGGGCATCATGATTTCAGAAAAGTAGGTGCGGGACTGCTGGATGCGTATCTCCTCATCCGGCTTGTCCGGAACGTCCGGCGCGTAGTGGCTGCCAAACAGATCCGAGGGGAAAAGTATGCGCTCCTCAGGCATCCAGAACATGGTGTTGTCGGGCCAGTGGGCAAAGGGGATGGGCATGCACTCCAACGTCACGCCTCCCAGATCCACCACATCGCCCTCGGCGACAACCATCAGGTCCTCTTGCGGGATATGCAGGAGCACGCCCAGAAATTCCGCCACCTTGGCGCTGGCCACGATTTTGGCCTCCGGATAGCGGTCGAGCAGGATGCGGGCGGCACCCGAATGATCCTGTTCCGCGTGGAGCGAAAAGATGTAGTCGAGCCGCTTGACTCCCATTTCCTGAAGATTATGAAGCAGCTGGTCAACGGTGTTTTCCTGCACCGGATCGATCAGGGCTGTTTTCTCATCACCCTGGATCAGAAAACTGTTGTAGGTTGTGCCATAGGGGGTTGGCATCAGGCAGTCAAAGAACTGCAGGCCCGGGTCAATGGATCCGACCTGGGTCACCCGTCCGGTCACCTTCTGTATGGACATAAACACTCCTCTCCCGGCACTTGCCTTCCGTGCCGCGCATCATTAAGCGGATAAGCATACCCGCATCAAAACCGGAGAGCCGGCAGGCCGGCTCCCTGATTGTCTCAATTCGTAAGGATTAATCCTCGAGCGGTGAAAAATCTTCTTTTGGCACGCCGCAGACCGGGCATACCCAATCGTCCGGCAAATCTTCAAAGGCGACTCCCGGATCAATGCCCCCGTCGGGATCACCGAGTTCAGGATCATAGACGTAGCCGCACACATCGCAAACATATTTCTGCATAGTCAACCTCACTTCGCTGAAACGCCTGTGGCCCATCACAGCCCTGCGCCTCAGACTTTATTTGGGACATTATACACGACCCTCTTTTGGATTGGCGGTACCTAAAGTGAAAATTCGAAAGACGATCCATCCAGCAAAACCTCGTCACCCTCTTCAACGCCGGCATCCAGCAAGGCATCCTGGATGCCGCTTTCGATGATGCGCTTTTGGAAATGCCGGAAGGACTCCGTGTCAGAAAAATTGGTCGACAGCATGAGCTCGCGGATAAAAGGCCCCTCGACCGAAACCAGGCCTTTTTGCCTTTTGATCTCAAAATCATATTTCTTCTCGAAGCGGTAGATTTTCCGCTGCTCCGCCTCTTCGAGCTCAGGCAAGGGCAGGGTCAGGACCACGGCCGCCAGAGCCCGGACAAAATCCTTCACACCGGCCGTGGTGGCAGCTGACAGGGCAAAGACCCGGTAACCTTCCCGCTCGATCCTGTTTTTGAGTTTGTCGACTTCTTCTTCTTCAACCAGGTCGATTTTGTTGATGACCACCCACATAGGCCGCCGGCCGATCAGGTTCTTGTATTTTTCCAGTTCGGCATTGAGGGCATGAAAGCGGTCGATGGGATCAGTTCCGTCGAAGGAGGAAGCGTCAAGGACCTGGATAAGGATACGGGCCCGTTCAATATGGCGCAAAAAGTCATGTCCCATTCCCGCTCCCTCGGAGGCGCCCTCGATCAGGCCGGGCACATCGACCAGGACAAAACGGGCACCGCCGACTTCAACCAGGCCCAGAACCGGTTCCAGTGTGGTGAAGGGATAGGAGGCGATCTTGGGCTTGGCCGCTGACACAACTGAAAGCAGGGTTGACTTGCCCGCATTCGGAAAACCCACCAGGGCCGCGTCCGCCAGGAGCCTGAGCTCCAGATCAATGCGGAGTTTTTCGCCTGTTTTCCCCGCCGTTGCAAAACGGGGTGCCTGCCGGACAGAGTTGGCAAAATTCACATTGCCGCGCCCGCCGGCTCCGCCCCTGGCGACCGTAATCTCGTTGCCGTCCTCACGCAGGTCGGCAATCATCTCACGTGTTTCTGAATGCAGGATCAGGGTTCCGGGAGGAACTTTCAAAACAAGATCGGCGCCGCTGGCCCCGGTCATCTTGTTGCCTCTTCCGGGCTGGCCGTCGCCGGCCGAAAAATGATGTTTGAAACGGTAATCCTGGAGGGTATTCAGGCTGCGGTCAGCCCGGATAATGATATGGCCGCCCCTGCCTCCATTCCCGCCGTCGGGTCCGCCGTTGGGGATGTATTTTTCACGCCTGAAAGAAACGGCGCCATTTCCGCCATTGCCCGATCTGACCTCGATGCTTGCGTGATCGTAAAACACGGCTATAAGGGAAGAGCGGCTCCCGCCGCTCCCTGTCTACTCTCCGACCGGATAAACGCTGGCCTGTTTGCGTTTTCGCGAAATACGCTCGTAGCGAACCAGGCCGTCAATCTTGGCAAAGAGGGTATCATCCTTGCCGATGCCTACATTGATGCCCGGATGGACTTTGGTTCCCCGCTGGCGGTAGATGATGCTGCCCGCTGTGCAGAATTCCCCATCCGAAAGCTTGGCACCCAGACGCTTGGACTTGGAGTCGCGCCCATTGCGCGAACTGCCCATGCCCATCTTATGGGCCAAAAGCTGAAGATTTACTTTAATCATGGTTTCCCCCTTTATTATCTGTCAAATCCTGATCGGCGACGGTCACGAAACGTGTTCCATAACTGTCTTCGATCTGCATGCATCCAATCCTGGCTGACTCCATCAAGGTCGAAACGGCAGCTGCCTTTCCGGCATCTTCCGGGTAGCCGACCGAGCAAGAGATGAACCCCGGCTCAAGCGTGTAGTCAGGCTGGACACCGGCAATATCCTGCAAACTGCCGATCACGGTCTGGGCAATGGCTGACAGGCCCGCGCAGATCGCATCCGGCCAAGGCCTCCATCCTCTGGCGTGCCCCTCCAACCGAAAGGAAACAATCCGTCCCTCGCAGTCACGTGAAAAGGCCGCCCGGATCATGTCAGCCCCTGATCGACTTGATCAGGACCCGTGTATAGGGCTGGCGGTGACCCTGCTTGCGGCGGTAGCCTTTCTTGGCCTTGTACTTGAAGACGACAATCTTCTTGCCGCGGCCCTGTTTGACAATCTCACCCGTTACGGCAGCCCCTTCCAGCAAGGGCGTTCCGACACGAAGCAGGCCGCCCTCTGAAATGGCCAGAACTTCCTCGAAAACCACCGGGTCTTCGGCTTCCCCTTCAATGCTTTCGATGAAGATCTCGTCGCCTTCCGCGACGCGGTATTGCTTGCCGCCTGTCCTGATGATGGCGTAGCTCATATGCGGTCACTCCTTTTTCAAGTCTCGCCCAGCCAGGGTTGCCGCTTTCAAGCAACATTAAAAAACCCCGCCGGAGCGGTCGCCGGATCATGATACGACAGGGGGGGCCTGCCTGTCAAACGACCTGTACGGAAGCCGGATCCCGGCCCGCCTGTTACCGGAAGCCCCGCTCCCTAGCTTTCCCCTGCCCTCTCTTCCAGATCGACATAGCGCTGATAGAGGCCTTCCAGTTCCGCCAAAAGCTCCGCATAGCGCTCGTAATCCTCCGGCCTGTGCCCTGAGGCGTCCGCCTCCTCAAAAAGACGGCAGGCCCGTTCCCGCACTTCAATCTCTTTCTGGATCCGGCCCAGGGCCTGGCGCCATTTCGCCCTCTGCCTTCTCACCTCAGCCGCATTGGCAGGCGCACCAGCCCCCGGCCCGGCCTTTCCCTCCTCCTTTTCCCGCCAAAGGCTGTATTGCCGATACCAATCTTCATAGCTGTCAAAAGGCAAAACTTCTGTCCCCACAAAACCCAGGACTGATCGGGCCGCCGTCCTGATAAAGTAGCGGTCATGGCTGACCACCAGAACTGCGCCATGATAATCGGCCAGGGTCTGCTCCAAAAGTTCTCTCGACTCAATGTCCAGATGGTTGGTCGGTTCGTCCAGGACCAGCAGGTCCGCCTTTTGTTCCAGCAGGGCGCAGAGGTAAAGGCGGTGGCGTTCCCCGCCCGAGAGGGCAGTCAGCTGCTTGATCAAGGCCTCATCGCCAAAACCGAACCGGGCCAGCCGGCCCCGTATCTGTGTTTCTGAAGCCGGAAAGGTACTTTTCAGATACTGGTAGACCGTCTGGGCTTGATCAGGGAAGTCGACGCTCTGCCCCATGAAAGCCGTGCCGGGGTCGCCATAGAGGGAAATCCGGCCTGAAACAGCTTCCATACGGCCCAAAAGGATATGGAGCAGGGTGGTTTTGCCACAGCCATTGGGTCCTGCCAGGGCGATCCGGTCGGAGGCCTTGACGGTGAAGGAAAGGTCTTCGAAAAGCGGCCGGTCAAAAGCCATGGAGAGATTTTCGGCCTTGATCAGCAGCCGGTTCCGGTCTTTTTTTGTGTCAGCCGGCAGGAAGGAGAAGGTCATGTGCCGGTCCGGGTTCACCTGGCTTTGAACCTGGCTCAGCTGGTCTTTCAGCTTGCGCACCACTTTTTCCCGTGAGTGATAGGACTTCATCTTGCGATGTGACCGCATGGTTTGGGCCACACCCTCCTGGCGTTTGATCTCGCCTGACAGCCGGTCCATGGTCAAACCCAACAATTTTTTCCGCTCCCGCTTTTGTTCCATGGCCTGGGAATAATTGCCGCGGTAAGTATGAAGGCCATGGTTTTCCAGTTCAAAAATTCTGCCCGCGACATGGTCAAGAAACCAGCGGTCGTGAGAGACCACAACCAGGGCTGTCTTTTTTGACAGCAGATACTCCTGCAGCCAATCCAAACCGTCATAGTCCAGGTGATTGGTCGGTTCGTCAAGCAGGAGCAGGTCGCAGGGCTCAAGGAGAAGGCGCCCCAAGGATACCCGCATCTGCTCGCCCCCTGACAGGGTGTGATAGGGCTGATTCATCTGTTTCTCGGTCAGGCCGAGGCCTGCCAGGTTCCTGGCCAGGCGGGCCCTGTAATCGTAGGCGCCCCCGTCCTCCATGGCCTGCTGGAGCCGGCCGAATTCTGCGACCAGGCCGTCAAGGGCCGGCCCGGACGTCCTTTCCATCTCTTTGCGGAGGATCTGCATCCGCTCTTCCATACGGATGAAACGGGGATTGTCCAGGATGTCGAGACCCTGATGATCGTAAGCCAGGGGCCGCTGGCCCAGCTTGGAGACGGCCGTGTAAAAGGACCGCCGGATGGTCCCCGAGTCGGGCAGCAGGGTGCCGGAAATCAGATTGAGCAGGGTGGTCTTGCCTGTACCGTTCTGCCCGATCAGGCCGATCTTGTCGGAGGCGTCGATGGCAAAGGAAAGACCCTCCAGGACAGGCCGTCCCAAAAAGCCCTTGGATAGATCACTTGCCTGAACAATACTCATGGATCACCCGCCTCAAAACCTCCGCCATTCTATCACCTTTCTTTTGTATCGTGCTAAACTTAGTGGCATGAATGGCAAACCAGATGACCTGACAAAGCAACCTTTGCCTGACCGAATCCCCGCCTTTGATGACCCGGCCCTGGAAGCGGCGCCCTTTCAAGTGATTGAATCGGTAACCGGCAGCCAGCCTGCCGGCTATACGGCGGCGGCCTCGGCCATTGCCCCCGGCAAGAAGATTTTTTTCATCGGCATCGGTGGCATCAGCATGTCCGGCCTGGCCGAAATCGCCCAGGCCGAAGGCGCTGTCTGTGCCGGTTCTGATCCTCACCCCAATGCAAGGACCTCCTACCTGGAAAAGCTGGGCCTTGCCATCTTTGATCACCATGACGGCTGTTTCATCGATCAGTTTGAGCCCGACCTGGTCGTCTACTCAAGGGCGGTCTTCGACGACAACCCCGAACGCCTGCGGGCGGCCGAACTCAAAATTCCCTGTGTGGAGCGGGCTGTCTTCCTGGGCGCCATCAACCGGCTCTTCCGAAAAGTCATCAACATCAGCGGAACCAACGGCAAATCAACCTGCACGGCCATGTGCGCGCTCATGCTGATCGAGGCGGGTTTGGATCCGTCGGTCCATCTGGGCGCTGAACTCATCGATTTCCAGACAACCGTCCGCCTCTCAAAAACCAGGCCCCGGGAGCTCTTCCTCTCCGAGGCCTGTGAATTCAAACAGGGCTTTTTCCACTACCGGGGAACGGCAACGGTCATTCTCAACCTGGTCCACGACCACATTGACAGCTACAGGACACCCGGGGATCTGATCCGCGCCTTTGCCCAGTACGTAGCCATTCAGCCGTCCGGATCGATTTTGATCCTGCCTGCCTACGATCCCGGCATTGAAAAAATGCTGGCCGTCATCAAGGAGATCCGGCCCAGCCTTGCCGGTCAGCTCCCGCTTGTTTGGTTCGGTTCAGAAAAAGACCGGACCCCTGGCGGCCGGAAGCCGGATTACTACTACAGCAATCTTCATTACAGTCAGCAGGGGCAGCCCCGCTTTGACCTTTTTAAAAGAGACGTTTTTCTGACTGCCGTTTCTCTGGCGGTTCCCGGTGAATTCAATGTGCAAAACGCCATGGGGGCCATCGCAGCTGCCGATCTGGCCGGTGCAGGCCCGCAAGCCATCAAGCGGGCGCTCGGGAGCTTCCAGGGGGCCGAAGGCCGCTTTACCCGGGCCGGCCAATATAATGGCGCCCAGGTTATCATTGACTACGCCCATCATCCCTCTGCCGTCCGGGCCACCATCGAGGCTGCCCGCCACCTGCCGGCCAAACGCCTTTGGGTCTGTTTCCAGCCCCTGACACACAGCCGGGTCCGGGGCTTTTTTGATGATTTCGTCCAGTCCATGCTGGATGTGAAGCCCATCATGATGTCTGAAATCTATGACGACCGTGAAAAAGACCAGTCCATCAGTTCCCGGGATTTATGTGACCGGATTAACCAGCTGGGCGGTCAGGCGGAATTCTACCCCACCAATGAGGCGCTAGAGGCACAGCTTCGGAAAATTGTCCAGCCCGGGGACCTGGTCCTGATCATGGGCGTCGATCTGCGAAATACAGGCGACCGCCTGACAGGCCGGACCGACCACATGAAACGTTGACGTAAAAATCGCCCGCGAGGGCGGGCGATTGCATGACAAAAAGATCGATCGCATTTCTATCCGGGCGTCGATTCCGTCCCTGCCTCCGCGACCGGAACAGCCACCTCACCCGGCGATACCGAGACCTCTTTGGCGCCTTCGCCGGGCAGGGGTTTGGGATCGACCGCAAACTCCTGATAGATGGACTCGAATTCAGCAGACTCCACTTTCTCCTTCTCCAGCAGGCGGGTGGCCAGTTCGTCGAGCAGACGGCGGTTTTCGGTCAGCACCTCCTTGGTCTCGGAATAGGCTTCGTCCAGAATCCGGGCGATTTCTTCATCGATGGCCGCCTGGAGCGCTTCACTATGGTTCATCACATGGCCGTAGTCGCGGCCGATGAAGACTTCCTCCTCCTCGGCTGTCACCACATTGCCCAGCCTGCTGCTCATGCCGTATTTGGTTACCATGGCGCGGGCAATCCGGTTGACTTCCTTCAGATCGGCCCCGGCACCGGTGCTGATCTCGCCGAAAACCAAATCTTCAGCCGCCCTGCCTCCCAGGGCCATCTTGATCTCAGCAACAAGCTGGGCCCGGGTCTTGAAGTAGATGTCTTCGCTGGGCTTGAAAGCCGTATAGCCGCCGGCACCGCCGGCTGGAATAATGGAGACCCGCTCGACCCGGTCGGTTGTCGATACCTCCCGCAAGACGATGGCGTGCCCTGATTCGTGGTAGGCCGTCAGCTTCTTTTCCTCGGCACTGATCACCCTGCTCTTCTTTTCAGGCCCGATGGTCACTTTGAAGACAGCCTCGGCGACATCGGAATAGTGGATTTTATCGTCGTTGCGCCTGGCAGCCAGAAGAGCTGCCTCATTCAAAAGGTTGGCCAGATCCGCTCCGGTGAAGCCAGGTGTAATTTTGGCAATTTCAGCCAGATCCACATCGTCCGCCAGGGGCTTGTCCTTGGCGTGGACGTGAAGGATGGCTTCCCGCCCCTTCAGGTCGGGCCGCATGACCACGATGCGGCGGTCAAAGCGGCCGGGGCGCAGGAGGGCGCCGTCCAGGATGTCAGGCCGGTTGGTTGCAGCCAGAACGATGACCCCCTCATTGGGTCCGAAACCATCCATCTCGACCAGGAGCTGGTTGAGGGTTTGCTCGCGCTCATCATGGCCGCCGCCCAGCCCCGCTCCGCGATGACGTCCGACCGCGTCAATTTCATCGATGAAGACGATGCAGGGTGCCTTCTTTTTCGCATTCAGGAAAAGGTTGCGGACCCGGGACGCGCCGACGCCGACAAACATTTCAACGAAGTCAGACCCGCTGATGGAGAAAAAGGGTACCTGGGCTTCGCCCGCGACAGCCCGGGCCAGCAGCGTTTTACCTGTACCGGGCGGGCCGACCAGCAAAATCCCTTTGGGGATCTTGGCACCCAGGCTGACGTATTTTTTGGGATTCTTGAGAAAATCGACCACTTCCTGCAGTTCATCTTTTTCCTCTTCCGCTCCGGCCACGTCATCGAAGGTCACGCGTATCTGGCTTGGGTCGGCCAGGGTCGCCCGGCTTTTGCCAAAGGACAGGGCCGTCTTGCCCTCGCTGTCCCTCCTGGCATAGGAGATAAAGACGAAGGCGCCCAGGGAGACCAGCATGAGAAGCATGATGATGCCGTTCAGGATGCTGCCGAAATCGGTCGGCCGGTTGTAGTCAAATGAGGCTATATGACCCTCTTCCTTGGCCAGCCGGAGGATCTCAAGGTAGCTGTCGATGGAGTCGGCGGGAATGTCTTTTTTGACACTGGCGGGGCTTCCTTCCGAAACCGCCTTGTCCGTCATCTTCAAATTGAGCGTGGCCCCGTCGATGGTAACCGATTCGACCGTGCCGCTCTTGATCATCTGCTCGACATCAAAAAGCGTGGCATCTTTCGAGCGGTCGCCGCGCGACATCATGAAGGTAACCGCCATGATCACAATCATGAGAATGATGTAGAAAGAAAAACCGCCAAATTTTCGTTGTTCCGGAGCCTTCATGCCGTTTCATCGTTTCCTGTCAATGGTGTTTTCAATATGCTTAACCTCACCCTAGTCAGCAGCCAATACTTCAACGTCGGGCAGGTTTCTGTAGTAGCCGTCCAGATCCAGGCCATAGCCCACAATGAATTCATTCGGGATTTCCAGCCCGATGTAATGGACATCTATGTCGATCTTGCGCCGCGACGGCTTGTCAAAAGCGGTGACGATGCGGAGGCTGGCAGGATTTCTCGTCGATAAAAGATTCATCAGGTGGTTCAAGGTAATGCCTGTGTCGACGATGTCCTCAACGATCAGAACATGCCGGCCGGAGATGTTCTTGTCCAGGTCCTTATTGATCTTAACAATGCCGGTGCTCTTTTCCCCGGCGTAGCTTGAAACCGACATAAAATCGACCTCGCAAGGGACATCAATGTGGCGGATCAGGTCAGCCAGAAACATGAAGGAACCCTTGAGGACACAGATGAGATAAATCTCTTTCCCCTTGTAGTCCTCCGAAATCTGTTTTCCAAGGCGCGTCACGAAGGTATCGATTTCTTCGCGGGACACCAGCCTGTGATCAACCTTTTTCTCAACAAACGCCATCTTTTCTCCCCTCCATTTTTTCAAGCCGAGAGACTGGCAAATTTCCGGCAGGGCCGGAAAGTCTGCGGGGAGGACAATAGCCTCCCCCCGATCCACTAGCATTCTAACACAGCCAGGGGCCGAATCAGTAGCATAAGCGACACCGCTGATGGCCTAGAATGCCCACTCGCCATCCCGTAATACAGGCAGGGCTGTGCCGTCCTTTTTGTAGCCGGTAATTGAGAGCTCGGGGCCGCCCACCATGAAATCGATGTGGATCATGGATTTATTGGATCCCAACGCCCCGCGCTCCTCCTCGGTCATCCCGCTGCCACCCCTGATGGCCTCAGCGTAGGCCTGGCCGAGCGCAAAGTGACAGGAGGCATTCTCGTCAAAGAGGGTGGTCTTGAAAAGCAGCCCCGACCGGGAAACAGGCGATGAATCGGGTACGATGGCGACTTCGCCCAGCCTGCGAGCCCCTTCATCCATGCCCAGCAGCGTCTCAAGCACTTCCGCGTTCTTGCCGGCATGGTAATCGACAACCTGGCCCTCCTTGAAAGTGAAACCGAAATCCTCAACAATCTTGCCCATGACTGAGAGCGGCATGGTCGAACGGATCCTGCCGTCCACCTTCATGGCATGGGGCGTTGTAAAGAGCTCTTCGGTCGGAATATTGGCCATGTAATCGACCCCGTCCGGCGTCGTCGATGAACCCCCGATCCACTTATGCCGGTCCGCCAGCCGGCAGGTCAGGTCCGTTCCCGGCCCCTGGTAGTGAAGGTAGCTGAAATCCTGGCTGTCCAGCCAGCTCTCGCGCGCCTTGAGGTTTTTGTCATGTTCCTGCCAGGCAGCAACCGGATCTTCCCGGTCAACGCGGCAAATCCTCAAAACCACTTCCCATAGCTTGTTCAGAGCACTTTCTTCATCGAGGCCGGGGAAAAGTTCCCTGGCCCAGCGCAAGGAGGGACAGGCGGCTGCCGTCCACTTGATATCGCCGGGATGCATGTGCTTCTCCAGGTGCTCTGTTGCTGACAGGGCGGCCTTCTGGGCTGTCTGAATCTTCTTCTGGTCGATGTGGGCAAAAAGATCCAGCGAGGGTGCGCTGAGGTGAATCCGGTGGTATTTGGCCTTGAGCATTTCCTCAAGGTAATCGGCGCGAAAACCGGGAAAGTAATCCAGATAAGCCTCCCCGGCTTCCTCAAACTTGGACAGCCGGATCCTGTCATCGGCAATCTCGGTAATCACATCCCTGGCGCCGGCTTTCCAGCAGGACCTGGCAATCTCGCGCAAAAGCGGCAGTGATTCGGTATCGCCGTTCAACTGAATCAAGTCCCCCTCTTTCACATTGACCCCGACTTTGACCAGTACCTCAGCATACTTTTTCAGCATTTCCCGGCTCATACTTCCTCCTGACTTTTCGAGGGCTTCCCCCCGTCTTTCTCCTCATACGATTCAGCTTCGAGCCACAGCCGGCCATGGCACATGATTGCGGTGACCCCGCCCCCAAGCGACAGGCGTGCTTTCTCTTTGTTGCCGGATGTCACGGAGACCATCAATCCGGCCAGGGTCGCAACCTGGTTCTGGCTCAGGCTTTGGGAGCCGTCCTCACCCTCTTTCACCTGTCCACAGTACTGCTGTAAAACCCTTGAGGTCAAGGCCTCCGGCAGGCTGGCAAGGTCTGTCAGGGACAGGCTGCCGTCCGGCAAACGCAAGGAATCGAGACTCTCCGAGGCCATGGCGGACAGGGCATCATGATCCATTTTTGCCAAATCCCCCAGGCGGGCCAGCATGGGCACCGGATCGTAGCCAAGTGTTTTTTCCCAGGCCGGGATCAAGTCCAGGCGAATCCTGTTTCTCAAAAATTCGAAAGAAAGGTTGGACGCGTCTTCTCTCCAAGGCAAATTCAAGGCCTGTGCCGCCTCGACCACCTGATCCCTCCGGATATCCAGCAGCGGACGGATCAGGGGCCCGTCCAGATAGCGGATCCCGACCAGCCCCCGGAGCCCTGCGCCCCGCCCCATGTGCATCAGGATGCTTTCTGCCCGGTCATCCTGATGATGGGCCAGGGCGATGCGGCAGCCTCCGGGGTAATCTTTTTTCTCCCCGTAATCCGCCGCGACTTTTTCAAAGGACCGGCGCCTTACGATCCGGCCCGCTTCCTCCAGCCCCAGTCCGGCTTTTTGGGCGTAGGCAGGAAGGTCTTCATAGAGGGCGACAAAGGGAATTGAATGCTTTTCGCAGTAGTCCTTGACAAGTGCCTGGTCAAGATCGGCCTCGCTCCCGCGGATTCCGTGATTCAGATGGCAGGCTACCAGGTCAAAGGGAATTTTTTGGAGGTAATGGAGCAAAAAGGCGAGAAGCAGCATGGAATCGGCGCCGCCCGAGACACCGGCAACCAGGAGGCTTTGGGGAAGGATGAGTTTTTCACGCTCACAGGTCGCTGAGATTTGCTGAAAAACCCAAAAAGCAGGAGCCGGGAGCTTCATGATCCCTGGGGAGGCGGCGGGGGCGGTTCGGGCGTCCCGCCATAATAGCTTTCCGTAAAGGTCAAGATCCGGGGATTCCAGTCCAGGGTCACGGTCATTCTTTCGCCCTGCCGGTTCTTTTCGATGATCAGGTCGATTTCACTCACTTCCTGCATGTAGGAAGCTTCCTCCTCCTGGCGGTTGGGGTCGTGGAGAAACATGACCACATCGGCGTCCTGCTCAATGGCCCCTGATTCCCTGAGATCGGCGAGCCGGGGCCGGCGCCCTGCCCGGTCAACTTCGCGGGAAAGCTGCGAAAGAGCAAGGACCGGGACTTCCAGATCCCTGGCCATGACCTTCAGCATGCGGGAGATCTCGGCAATCTGCTGCTGCCTGTTTTCAGCCCGCGACCGGCTGGTCGCCGTTCCCATCAGCTGGAGGTAGTCAACAACGACCAGATCCAGCTGCTGCTTTTGCAGCTGGAGCTGACGGCAGCGGGCGTGGATCTCAACCACATTGATGGAAGAGTGGTCATCAATGTAAATGGGGATGCTGTACAGGTCACCCAGCCCCTTGCCAATCATCTCCCAGGCTTCCTTGTCTTTCACATCGAGCGATTCCAGCTGTTGGAAAGACATCATGGTTTTGGAGGACAGAAGGCGCATGGCGACCTCTTCCTTGCTCATTTCGAGTGAAAAGATGGCGACCACAGCACCTCGGTGGTAGGCAGCATTGTGGGCGATATTGAGTGAAAGCGCCGATTTGCCGACGCCGGGCCTTGAGGCGAGAATATAAAGACCGCCCTTGCGCAATCCACCCAGGACGCGATTCAGGCTGGGAAAGCCGATTTGGATGGGCTGAGGCCGCTCGCCGCGGGAAATGGCGCCCAGCTCATTGATTCTGGCTCCAAGCACACCGCCGATGGGAAGCAGTCCTGAGCTTTCCCCTTCTTCCCGGATGTTCATGATCCGCTGGGCTGCCAGTTCAATCAGCTCTTCTGCCTCATGGTCGGAGTTGAAGCAAAGATCAATGACGCCGTCGAGCGACAGAATCATCCGGCGCTTGACAGACAGATCGCGCACCAACCCGATATAGACCGGGTAATTGGAGGCGAAAGGCACGGATCCGGGAAGCGCCGCCACGTATTCGCGCCCTCCCGCCCGGCCGATATTCCCATTGGCGATCAGCTGATTGGTCACGGTCAGGATATCGCAGGGCTTCTGATCTTCATTCAGGGCTGCCATGGCATCAAAAATCAGCTGATGTTTGGGGTCGTAAAAATCCTCTTTCCGCAAATCAGCCATCATGGCCGCCAGCGATTCAAGTTTCATCATGGCGCAGCCCAGGACGGATTGTTCCGCACTGGCATTGTGAGGCAGTGTCCTGCCTCTCAGCCGGTCGGATAAAGAGTCCGAACCGGACAATGGTTCGGGGAAGGTGGCCATCAGAGCTCTGCCTTCACGTCCAGTTTGAAAGTGACCGACACTTCGGGATGCAGACGGATGGTCACCTGATGGCTCCCCACCGTCTTGACCGGTTCGCTCACCGTCACCTCACGCTTGTCCACCGGGTAGCCGGCCTCTGACAGCAGGTCGGCAATATTCTGGTTGGTCACTGTCCCGTAAAGGCGGCCTGCGGCGCCGGCCTTGGCTGTATAGGTGAAGTGCTGTCCATCAAGGGATTCAGCCATTTTCCTGGCCCGGTCCAGCTCCTCCCCTTCAGATTTCTCCCTGGCTGCCCTTTGCATCTCAACCAGATTCATCTTGTCTTTGGTGACCTGGGTGGCCAAATTGCGTTTGAACAAGTAATTACGGGCGTAACCGGGTTTTACCTCGACCACATCTCCCGCCTGGCCAAGTCCCTTGATACCCTCAAGAAGCAGTACCTTCATTCGTATTCTCCAATCCTACGAGGTGTGCTTGTTATTTTAGCATATCCCCTGTGCCCCGGCTGCGCCGGAAGCGATAAAAAAACCTCCCGTTCCTTCAAATAGAGGGAGCGGGAGGCAGGTGATTCCGTCTGCGCAGGCGCCTGTTATTCCGCCTTATAGGGGATCAGAGCAACCTGGCGTGACCGCAGGATGGCCCTGGTCAGCGCTCGCTGATGGCGGGCGCAGGTACCTGTCATGCGGCGGGGAAGAATCTTGTAATTTTCTGCCAAATAACGCTGAAGCGTATTGACATCCTTATAGTCGATCACATCGACATGATCGGCGCAAAACACGCAATATTTTTTGCGGCCATACCGTTTCTGGCTCTGGTAACTTCCGCGTTTTTTTGTATCTGCCATTTTCCTACTCCTTTGCGGGATCAATTCATTTAAAAGTCGAAGGGGAGTGCCGTATCTTCGTCGTCGGGGGTTGTCAGGAAATCGTCTCCTCCGCTTTCAACCGGTGTCGAGGCGGTATAGTCCCTCGGGCCCTCGTCCACGTCAACTTGCCTGTCGCCGCGCCGCGATTCACAGAATTCGACTTCATCCACGATCACTTCGGTCGTGTAGCGCCTCTGGCCCGCCTGATCCTCCCAGCTTCTGGGCTGGATGGTTCCCGTGATCAGGATCCGGTCACCCTTGTAAAAATACTTGTTTATGAATTCCGCCTGCTGCCGCCAGGCGACGCAGGGAATAAAATCGGCAGTACTTTGTCTTGTTCCTTCGGCCGAGCGCGACCGGCGGTCGCAGGCTACGGTGAAATTGCACACGGAGACGCCGCTTTGTGTCGTCCGGATTTCCGGATCACGCACCAGCCTCCCCATCAGGATTGCCTTGTTCATTCTTCACTCCTTTCCGGCTCCTCCGGGGTCTCATCGACTTCTGCCGGCGGAGTCCCGTCAACAGCTTCGGGCTCGGGCGGCTCTGCCGGCCCGGCGTCCTCTGCCTCCTTCACTTCAGGAGCGGTTTCTTCCTCTTCCGTTTCAGCCGGGACGGATTCCTCCAGCTCTTCCTCATCCGGGCTTGTCCCTTCTTCCGCTTCAGCAGGAACAGAATCTTCCGCTTCCGCTTGATCCGAAACCATCTCCTCTTCTGCTCCCTCCTCGGACAGGCGCCGTACAGTCGGCATGAAGGAACCTTCGGCCACAACAATCAGATAACGCAGGACATAGTCGGCAATGCGCATCAGGCGCTCAATTTCACGCGGAGCTTCGGCTTCGGCATTGAAATGGACGATGACATAGTAGCCTTCACGGAGATCCTGGATCTCGTAGGCCAGACGGCGCCGCCCCCATTCAGTCACCTGGACAATTTCCGCCGACGCTTCGACGATCGCCCTGACCCGGTCCATCTGCACGCGCAGTTCATCGGCGGGCAGGGTGCCGTTCAGGACATAAAGCAATTCATATTTCTTAGCCATGGATCGTATTAAACCCTCCTCCTGGACTAATGGCTCTGTCTTCACAACAGAGCGAGGACCTGTGCCTGTACGAACAGGCGATTGACAATGTAGCATGACACCGCGCAGCCGTCAAGCACCAGACTCCTCTCCCGTCCGGGATGCCAGTCTACCCTCTTAAGGCATGCTGCGTTTCGGTCAGATCAAAATCAGGCGGTCGAAAATTTTCTGCATGGCAGATCCCAACTGTTCTCGCACGCGCCGGTAGGCGTGAAGCGGCTGGCCGAAGGGATCGCCGATGTCCTCGCCTTCAAGGAAATCGGACATGGCAAAGATCTTGTCTGCGCCATCCGGGAAAAAATGTTTCAGCCGTTCCCTTTGGCTGGCTGTCATGGCCACGATCAGATCGGCTTCCCGGACGGCTCTCACCCGGATTTGACGCGAGGGGCGCTGGTCCGGCTCAAGGCCCCATTCCGCCAGGGCTTCCAACGCCTGCTCCGTCATCTTTTGGCCGGCCATGGCCGATAGCCCCGCTGACGAGGCGCGGGCTCCCCTGTCATAGTAACGGTCATTGAAAATGGCCTCCGCCATGGGGCTCCTGCAGGTGTTGCCCTCGCAGACAAAAAGGATCCGCCGAAAATTCTCTTCCTCTGACGCCGCCTTGGTCAGCCGGTCCATGTAGGCTGAGGCCTCTTCCCCTGCAAATCCTTCCGCGATAATCTCCTTGACCCCCATTTGATCCAGTGTTCGCAAGGCATCAAAGAGGGCGTGCATGGCGGCCGCAAGATCTCTTCCTCCCTGGTAGGTGTAAACTTTCACGCCTGGCAAATCTCCCCGTAATTTTTCCCAGGTCGCTTCGCTCAGGAAAAGGCCGGCTGGCTGAACAGATCTTTCCAGCATGCTCAAAAAACTGCCTTCAATGGTTTGACCCGGCTCGGGCAGGGCGATGCGGACGCGGGCGCCGGGGGCGTAATGCCGGTATTTCATGCCGGGAGAGGGAGGTGCGTCAAGACCGTCCGGCAAAAGAGAACCCGTCCAGATGCTTACCTGGATTCCGGTCGCTTCCCTGATCCCGGCCGCAGTAATCTTTCCCGGCCGCAGAATCATGGGCGGATCAGCCGTCAGATCGATGACAGTGGACTCAAGTCCGACTTCGCACGGACCGTCATCAATGAGGTAGGGGATGCGCCCCGCAAAATCGTCCAGGACATGGCGGGCCCGGGTCGGGCTCGGCCTGCCCGAAAGATTGGCAGATGGCGCGACAACGGGCACGCCGGCTGCCTGGAGCAGGGCCCGCGCTGCCACCTGGGAGGGGAAACGGACGGCAACGGTAGAAAGTCCCGCCGTCACACTGTCGGGGATTCGGCTGTGCCGGGGCATGACGAAAGTCAGGGGTCCCGGCGAGAAGGCTTCATAGAGAGGCCAAAACAGGGGCGGAATAGCTGCTGTCACCTGATCCAGCCAGTCTGCCGAAAGAAGATGGACGATCAGGGGATTGTCCGCAGGCCGGCCTTTCAGAAGGAAGATCTGGTCGACCGCCTCAGGCAGGAGAGCTGACGCCCCCAAACCGTAAACGGTTTCGGTCGGGAAGGCGACGATGGCGCCCTTGGCAAGCGCCTGGCCCGGGACGCACAGATCATCAGGACTCACAGGATGCTGGACGGTAATGACCTTGGTTTTCATGGGATTTTGCCCTCAGGATTGAAGCGCCGCCTCATGCTCGGCAACCTGCAGGGCATCAATGATTTCATCCAGGTCGCCGGCCAGAATCCGGTCCAGCTTGTAAAGGGTCAGCCCAATCCGGTGATCGGTCACCCGTGACTGGGGGAAATTGTAGGTCCGGATCCGCTCGCTGCGGTCACCGGTCCCCACCTGGCTTTTTCTTTCACTGGCAATGGCATCCGCCTGTTCGCGTTCGGCCCGGTCGAGCAGAATGGCGCGCAGATGCGCCATGGCCTTGTCCTTATTCTTATACTGGGACCGCTGGTCCTGGCAGGTAACGACAACACCCGTGGGCAAATGAGTAATGCGGATGGCCGAGCTGGTCTTATTGACATGCTGGCCGCCCGCGCCCGAGGCCCGGTAAGTATCGATCTGAAGATCTTTGGGGTCGATCTCAAAATCGACTTCATCCGCTTCGGGCAGGACCGCCACCGTCACGGCTGACGTATGGATCCGGCCGCCGGCTTCAGTCACCGGAACGCGCTGGACACGGTGGGCCCCGCTTTCGTATTTAAGCCGGCTATAAGCTCCCTCTCCTTCAATAGTGAAGATGATTTCCTTGAAACCACCGATCTCTGTTTCATTCATATCGACGATTTCGGTCTCCCAGCCGCGCGCTTCCGCGTAGGCGGCGTACATGCGGTAAAGGTCAGCTGCGAAGAGCGCCGCCTCCTCACCCCCGGTGCCTGCCCGGATCTCAACGATGACATCCCGCTGGTCTTTTTCGTCTTTGGGTTCAATAGCTTCCCGGATGGCCCCATCCAGTACCTCTGCCCTCGTTTCCAGTTCCGCGATCTCTTCGCGGGCCAGCTCGCGAAGCTCCGCGTCATCCGTTTCATTCATCAGCTGGCGATTTTCCTCAATCGCCTCCTTGACCGACCGGAGCTCCCGGATCAGGTTGACCAGCGGCTGCAGGTCGGCGTGCTCCTTTGCAAGCTTGATGTAGGCTTTTTGATCCCGCATCAAATCCGTGTCGGCCAGCATGCCCGACAGCTCTTCGTAGCGGGCCTCGCTGGCAGTCAGTTTAGAATATTGATCAATCTCCATGTCAGGAACTCCAACTGTCTTATCCTTATATTACATGAGACCGGGCCGAAAAGAGGAGGACGCGCACGTGTCCCAGCAGGTCTTTGTCCCGGCCGCGGGGCAGCCAGCCGCAAGTGCGAAAAATGGCTGTAACCGGATCGGCCTGACCCGCCCCGACTTCGAGCATGAGCAGGCCACCTGGGGCCAGATGCTGTTTTCCTTCTCCCGCCAGCCTCCGGTAAAAGGCAAGGCCGTCCGCACCGCCATCCAGGGCTTCAACCGGCTCATGGACCGCCACTTCCGGCATCAGGCGGCCGATCGCTTCCGTCACAATGTAGGGAGGGTTGGCCAGGATCAGGTCAAAAGGCTCAAGGCCCTGGGGCCAGATATCGGCCCGGACCAGCCGGACCGGATCTCCCGGCAGGATGGATCCGGCGTTGGCGGCAGCGGTTTCAAGCGCTTTTCCCGAGCTGTCCGCCAGGGTAAGGTCAAAGGCTATCCCCTCTTTTTTCAGATGGAAGGCCAGGCTGAGTCCGACAGCGCCCGTTCCGGCAAAAGTATCCAGAATACGTAAGGGTTCGCCCCGGTCAGGCCAGCTTCCAAGCAGGCGGATGGCAGCCTCAACCAGATGCTCGGTTTCCGGCCTGGGCGTCAGGGTCCACTCCGTCACCCTGAAGGGGAGGCCATAAAACCAGGCACGGCCCGCGATCTGCGCCAGGGGCTTGCCCTGAAGCCGAAGCGACAGGGCCTCTTCCAGTGAAGCGGCAAGGTCCTCATCGAGCGGCTGCTCGGGATGGGCCAGCTGGGTTGCCCGGCTGATCCCGGCCACCGCCTGGATCAGAGCTCTTGCCTCCTGGCGGGGTGATTCAAAGCCGTCAGCGGCAAAGGCTTTCACGGCTTGCTCCAAAAAGAGATCCAGCCGCGCCTGCCTACCACTTGTCATCGTCAGAATTTTCGGGAATAACGGCCTTGACGGCCTCGATGGCGACTTCCATCATGGCTTCATCCGGTTCTGCCGTCGTCAGGCGCTGCAAAGCCAGTCCCGGCTTGGAAAGGGCCCTGGTCAGCCAATTGTCGCGTGACCCGGCATAGTGGATCAACTCGTAGGAAATGCCGGCGATCAGGGGCAGGAGAACCAAACGGATTGCAATATTGAGCCAGAGCGTGTAACGGCCGACAAGTGAAAAGGTCAGGATGGACACCAGCATGACCAGAAAAAGAAAAGAGGTGCCGCAGCGTGGATGAAGCCGGCTTTGCTGGCCGACATGGGGGACGGTCAGGGGCAGGCCCGCCTCATAGCAGGCAATGGTTTTATGCTCTGACCCGTGGTACATCCAGACGCGTTTGATTTCAGACGATCGCGAGGTCAGCCATAAATAGAGGAGGAACAGGAAGATGCGCAGAAAACCTTCCAGGACAGACAGGGCCACGACCGTTGCACCCCGGGTCTGGCCCAGCCCGAAACCGGACAGGCGGCGGATCAGGTCGGTCAGGGCACTGGGCAGCAAAATGAAAAGGGCGATGCCCAGCCCAAGCGACAGGAAGAGAGTAAAAGTCAGGACGATATTCGGATGACGGTCGGCGAAGCGGTCAAGCGATGATGGTTCCTTCTCTTTTGCCTCTTCCTCCCCCATGGCAGCTTCGGCCGAGTACATAAGGGCTGAAATACCGACTTTCATCTGGGTCACCAAACGGACGACACCGCGAAGGAAGGGCAGCTTGAACCGGGCTGACCTGCCCTCGCGCTCTTTGACCGTCACCTGGATCTCCCCGTCCGGCTTCCTGATGGCGATGGCCTGTTTATGGGGACCCAACATCAGCAGGCCTTCGATCAGTGCCTGTCCGCCGATGCTTGTCCTTTTACAGGAAGGTTCCGTGGCCTTCCCCTCTTCTTTTTGTTTTTTATCTGGCATGTGAAAAAAGGGGAGCCCCAGCTCCCCCTGCACGGTTATTGTTGCTGTCCCATGCGCTTGCGGAACTTGTCGACCCGGCCACCCGTATCAATCAGTTTCTGGCGGCCCGTATAGAAGGGATGACACTTGGAACAGATATCCACATTAATCTGCTCCTTGACAGCCCCTGTCTCGAAAGTTTCACCGCAGGCACAGCGCACAATGGCTTTTCCGTACTTGGGATGGATTCCGTCTTTCATCTTAATCACCTTTCGTGGAAACCGCGCGGGGCGCTTGCTGCCCCCATATGCGATCCCTGAAATCGCAGCCTTAAGCCACCTGACGATTCTACAACGGCGTCATGGCACTGTCAAGCATTCAAGTCCATGTTACTGCGCGTCCGGTCCGCTCTTGAAGTCAAGATAAAAGGGTGTCTTCTCAACCGGGACATCATCGGTAAAAAGTTCGCTGGCTTCCAGAACGCGCAAAGGGCCGGTCTCAAACACCAGGCGAAGTCCGCCCCCGCCTTTGGTGAAATAGCGGTACAGGGGATGGGCCTCCGGCAGGAGCCGGTCGGTCAGGTGCAGGATGGGGCCTCCATGGAAAACCAGGGCCAGGGGAAAGGAACCGGGCGCTTGATCTGCGAGGGTCTGGACCGCATCCATGATTCGATCCAAGCGCTCAATAAAAAGATCATAGGCTTCACCTCCCGGTGGGGTCAGGCGCCTGAAAGTATCAAGGAATTTGGGATAAAGGGGGTCGGACAGGAGCAATTCGTCATGTGTCCTGCCGTCCCAGTCCCCAAATTCCCGCTCCATCAGATCAGGCATCAGTTCCATGTCCATGCCAGGGAAATAAAGTTCCGCTGTCTGCCTGGCCCGCAGCAGCGGCGACACCCACAGGGTCCGGATTTCGGGCGTAACCCCGCGCTTTTGCCTTTGTTCAATTAACAGGCGGCTTTCCGGCAAAATCCCATAGTCCAAAACCGACCCCTGGTATTCACGCTGCAGATTTTGCAGGGTCAGTCCGTGGCGGATCAAATAAAGGATGTGTCTTTCCCGACTCATGGCAACCTCTTTCACAGGACGGGCATAGTGAGAAAGGTGCGCTGCCTGAGCGCACCTCAACAACAACAGTTCAAAGCCAGATTCAGACCTCTTTATTATCGATTAAGTAATGGGCCAGGTTGGCATCCGGATCCTGCCGGCCGACCAGCAGCTCATCTTCTGAACAGCTCAGAAGCGCGGTGACGCCCGGCCCGTGCCCCGACAAAATGCAGTTGGAGTGGACTACCACGCCCAGGGTCCGGGCACCTTTCTTATACTGGCGGCCGTACCGGTTGTCACAGTCAATCAGAAGAACCAGATCCCCAAAGCGGAGATTTTCCAGCCCACACTCCCGCAAGGCCTCCTGGTCTCCGGTCATAATGTCGTAGTCGCCCGTGTAAGCAGACGCGGCCCCGATCCCCGATCCCATCAGGTAGGGCGGGACCTCAGCCACGCAGGGAACGATCAGTTTGCCATCTTCCTCATCAGGCGCGATCTTCTCCAGAAGCTCCGGTGACAGATTCAGGCAGGCAATCTTTGGATGGTCACAAAGTTCCAGTCCCAGTCCCTTGGCCCGGATCAATATTTGGTCTCCAATTTTCAATTTGTCCAGGGTCTCGGGGTCAAAATAGCAAAGGGTATGCTCGATGCCCCCGTGTTTGCCGGTGACGAAACCTTCCGCCCCTTTGGCATCGCCGTCTACCACGATGGCCCGGTTGCCGACACAGGCATTGTGCATGACGCCCTCATTTTCGGACTTGTCTTCGTTTCTCAAACTGACGCCGGGTTCAATGTGGTCACCTGCCAGCCTCATGCAGCAGTCCCCGATCCGGTAGTTGTAGACGATTCCGCCGACCCCCGGCAAAACCCGGGGAACACCTGTATTGTCAATGCGGTAACCGCCCCGGGATGTCGGCGCGTGAATCTTGGCCTGGACCGATATTTCAACCAGATCTTCCTTGTTGGTCTTCATCCTTTTTCCCCTTTGTCTTTATTTCCTGCCCATCAGGGTAACACAAGAAAGATCAGGGGCTTGCCTCCCGGCCCTCCGTCCAGGTATCTGTCGACTTGTCCAGGGATTCAATGAAGTCCCGGGCTTTGTCAAAAAACCGATTCGCCGCTTCCTTGAACTTCTCACCATTTTCTTTCACCCTGGCGTCCAGAACCTCGTGTTTCCATTCCAGGAGCTCCTCAAATTGCTCATCAAACTTCTCAAACAGCTTTTCCCGGTCCTCTTCCTTTTCCTTCCACCAGGTCCTCAGGCCTTCCTTTTTCTTCTCATAGTAGGAATGGACGGACTCCAGAAAACCTTCAAGGGCTTCCTCTATGTCCGCGATTGCCTGGCTTGCCTCCAAAAGGTCCCGCATCTTATCCAGGCTCCCCATCAGGGATTGTCTGACATGGTGCATGGCCTCCCGGTAGCTCCCGGGGTCTTTCAGCCTGTCAGGAACGATCTCCCGGATGCCCTCCCCGATTTCTTTCAGGGCCTCCTTCACCCCGGCGATCCAGTCAATATTCTCACGGTCTCCTCTGTCACCATTGCCGGGCCGGCCGTCGTGGATGGAAGAGGAGTCAGTTCGCGAGGCGCGCAGCTCGTCACGAGCAGGGCCGCAAGCAGGAAACAAAGGACAAAACACTTTTTCATGACCAACACTTCCTTTCTGCCGCTTGAATCGAAACAGGGCAAACCATTGCTTATCAGTAATTATGCAACTTTTTCGTTGATAAGTAAAAATCGATTTCTTCAGATCATGGCGTTTTTCGGTGCATTTCACCAAAAATTTCCAGGAATTATGCTTCTTCAACCGTCCCGGTTTCCCAATTTTCCGTCTGCAGTCAGGAAGAATCCGAAAAAACAAGTGGGGCTAAAAAAGGGGTGAAAACCCTCTTACCAAGCGATTATACCTGTATTCAGTAACATTCGTTACGGTTGATTTGACAAGCCGGAATAACCGTGCTATGTTCCGTCGCGGTTCGAAAGGTGAAGGGCCCTTTCAGCCAGCCGATATTTTTTTAGTCGTCGTTGGGTCTGACGTGCCCTGCCTCCCGAATCCCGGTTATTGAAAACTGATCTGTAAACAGATCACCGAAGGGAATTCATAAATTTGCAGGCAGGATTATCCAAAATGAAAAAATTGATTACCATCTCAATTCTTGTATTGGCCATAGTGACCTCACTTCTGGCCGGAACCATGGCTTACTACACCACCCAGGTGGATATCGCCGCCGGGAGTGTAACCGCCAAGGAATTCATCTTCCTGAGTGAAGAGATTCAGTCTTTTACCGTCAACGAAAAAATTGCTCCCTCCGAGTCCGTTCAATGGTCATTCAGAATCATGAATTACGAGGATTCGCTGGTCACGGAGACCCGGCAATACTACAAACTCATCTTTGATGCGGGGGCCGCAAAAGGCAAGCTGGCCATCGATCCCCTGGTCATCAGGATAAAGGATATGAAGGGCAAGCTCCTCGGGTCAATCGAGGGGACGGGAAGCTTTGAATACCTGGGCGAATTTGATCATAACCCAAAGAAGCAGTCGCGCGAGTTTACCGTGGAGATGGTCTGGCCTGCCGATGGTACGAACGACAGCGCCTATGCCGGCAGCCAATTCGGCACCGCCGTCAAGGTCAGCGGCATCGCTTCGCAGGCGCCTTTTGACGGCAGCGGGCAGCCTGATGAACCCGCTGGGCCTCAAGAACCCGAAGATCCGCAGAAACCTGAAAAGCCTGAAGAATCGGATTATGCCAAAGGCATCAAAATCGACTACTCAACCGGTAACAGCTGGGGCAAGTATCAGTACACCATTAAGATCAGGAACTTAAGCGATGAAGTCATCGAAGACTGGAAGCTGAGCTTTGTCCTGCAACAGAAGATCCACCAAGAACCATGGAACGCAAAGATAGCCGAGCTTGATGGTTCCTACGTATTCACAAGACCGGCAAGTGACTTCAACGTGTCCATACAACCGGGAGGCGAAATTACCTTTGCCGGTCAATTTGTTGGTGACTCGATCATGACTCCCACCCATTTCAGGTTCAAGGATAAGCCTGTCAGTGAAGACGACCTCACCATTTCGCTGGGCTCGGATAAAACTTGGCAGGACTAGGATTCGCCGGGAACGAATCTCAACTGTCGCACTCAAGGCAACTGGAAATTGGCTCGCGTCACATTTCTTGAGATAAATCAAAAAATAATAACAGACAAAACGAAGGGAAAAAAGAAAATGAAAAAGACAATCAGCATTATTGCTCTCGTCCTCGCGATCACCGTCTCACTGATCGCCGGCACCATGTCCTACTACACCATCACACTTGATGAAGTCGCTGGAGGCAGTGTTGTCGCCAAAGAGTTCATCCTGATGGAAGATGAAACAATCGAAAAAACGTTCAATGAGAAGATCGCCCCCGGTGAAACAGTCAACCTCGTGTTTGCTGTCAAGAACTTCAATGCAAATGCTGTGTCAGAAACAAAGATGGACGTCAGCTTCAAACTTGCGCTTGGGGAAAATGGTGATCTCGAAGAAATCGCCCCCTTGAAGATTAAGGAAGTTTCCAAGCACAAAGGGACCTGGTGGGATAAAGACGGCTTAACATTCGAAAATGGAATCTACACGGACAAACAGTTCCTGCCGGCTGAGGCAACAACAAGGGTGTACAGGGTCACAGTCGAATGGCCTTGGGGTACCGCTGATGATGATGCCATCCAATACGCCGGCGCCGGACACGGCTCTGCCCTCACCGTCACCGTCACTGGCACCCAGGTGCAGCCTTAGTCAACCATTGTTGACCAAGCCTTACGAATATCGGGAGAAAGAAAATGAAGAAAACTCTTACCATCATCGCCCTCATTCTTGCCATCACCGTCTCACTGATTGCCGGCACCATGTCCTACTACACCATCACACTTGACGAAGTCGCTGGAGGCAGCGTTGTCGCCAAAGAATTCATCCTGCTCGAAGATGGACAGGACACTTTTGAAGAAAATGTGAAAATCGCGCCGGGAGAGAAGCTCGACTGGAAGTTCGCGATCAGAAACTATGACAAGGATACGGTCACTGGAACTGACATGAAAGTCGATGTTTTGGTGGAAGTTGCAGCAGCGGCAGGCAAAGATGCCATTGTTCCGCTGACAGTTGTCGTCGGCAATGACGCCCTGGAGCTTGTGAAGATCAAGCTCGATGGGAATGGGGAAGGAAAACAGATCCTGACTTATCACACCAAAGCGGATGTCAAGTCCCTGAGAAAATTCACCGTCTCCGTCAGATGGCCTTGGGAAAGCGGCGCATACGACGATATCGACTATGCGGGCGCAGGGCACGGCACCGCGCTTTCCGTTTCCGTCACGGGCACCCAGGTTGAGCCAGTGTCGAACAGCAGCGTTAAGCCCTGATCGGAATTGGCCCTGACACCAAACAGCACAAGAGCCGCCTTGTCCGGGCGGCTCTTTTTGTTGGCCGGCTTGTGCTAGGATACCCCTAAGACATAAGTTTTGAGCGCGCTGCCATGACAGAATCCAGATACACCACACAGGAAGAGATCGATGACATGCGGCATGAGATCGCCCGCGCCATGGAGAAGAAAAAGGCGGGGAAAAGGCGGTCCAAACGCCTGCCGGCAAGGATTCTAAGCTGGACTGCTTTTATCCTGATCGTGGCCATCCTCCTGTCCGTGCTGACCTCCATCCTGATCGCGAAGAAGAAGGGGCAGACCCCCTCTGTCATGGGTTTTCATCTCTTCCGGGTTGAGACAGCCAGCATGGAGCCTACCCTGACGGTCGGAAGTGTCATTTTGTCCAGGAAACCCCGGGATGCCTCCGATTTGAAAGAAGGCGATATTGTCACCTTCAGCTCCCCCTCGGGAACGCTGGTCACCCACCGGATTTTCCGGGTCCTGGAAGGAGAGGAGGGGGAAATCCGCTACATGACCAAGGGTGACAATCCCATCAATGACCCCGATAGCGACCTGCTCCCGCCTGACGGTGTAATTGCGGTTTTTATCGCGAAGATTCCCCTGACCTGAGGAGGCTTCCATGGCGGATCCTGCGAAAAAATTTGAGGCTTTACTCGATTTTTTTGACGATCTCCTGATCCTGAAAGGGCTGTCCTCCCGGGAACACTTTTTGCCGGCCGGCGGCAAAGTCCAGCCGGTCTTCCAGGAGGTCAGCCTGACAGTGCGGAAAGGAGAAATCTGGGCCTTTTACAGCCCCTCACTTATCACCGTCAAACTCCTGCTGGAAACCGCCTGCAACCTGGCACCTGCTGCCAGCGGCCAACCGATTTTCCTGCAGAAAAAGACCCCCGGAAAAAGGCAGCTTCCCGATAACATCTTCTACATTGACAGCACCGGCATGCTCTATGAGCACATGAACCCCCTGGAAGCGGTCATGCTGGCAACCGCCAAAAAGGAGACGGATCCCGTCATCCGCCAAAATGAGATCTTTGAGACCCTGATCGACCTGGGGATGGGGCACCTTTCCCTGACCCCCATTTATTTCTTGTCAGCGGAGGAAAAAGCCCTGATCGAACTTGTGATCGCCTTCTATTCTCCCAAACGCCTGATGGTTTTCAATCTGCCTGAATGTATCTTTGATGACATCCTCCTGGAAGCCCTTGCCCGCTTGTCAGACCGGATCGCACAGCAAGACCGGGCGCTCATCGTGGGAACCGGTGACGCAGATCTGGTCGAAAAGACCGCCAGCCACGCAGCCTGTATAATTGGAGGTTCCCTGGTCTTCCAGGGAACCGTCGAGGAGCTCCGGCAGTATGACCGGACCCTCATGACCATCCGGGATGAAGAGCTTGAATGGCTCAAGGAAAAACTGACGGAGCTTTACCCCTTCCTCCACTATGAAGCCGATGGAGACCAACTGTGGATCAGCGGGGGATCCGGCTCTTTGACGGATCCTTCGGCCATCCAGGAAACCATGGTTCGCCAGGGGCTTCTTCCCCGGCAGGTCACCCTCAACCACAGGACCGCCCAGCGGGCTCTGCAAGCCCTCGGAGAAGACCATGATCTACCGTAGCAGCTATCTGTCAAAGGAGCTCCAGCAGGCCCGCAGGGGCCGCAGAGCGGGCAGCTGGCGGGTGACTGCTTTCGGGCTCTTTTTGGGGCTTCTCTCCTTCGCTCTCTATTTCATGGCCCAAACCATGACCGAGAGTGTTTTTGCCGAAAGTGTCCCCCAGGTCATGCAGGCCAACTATTTTTCCACCCTCTACATCTACCTTCACGTCGCTGCCGTCATCCATACCATCTACCTGCTGGTTTTCCACGAAGTCATCTTTTTCGGGGACATTGCAAAGAAGGCCTGGTATTCACTGATTCAACTGGGCTACCGGCCTGCCTCCCTGATTCTCTCAAAAACCGCGGCACTTTTCATCTTCACTTTCTACTCATACTCCCTGGGTTTCGGCTTCACCGTCTTCCTCACTTTCTTCCTCAAATACGCTCTGGTCTCAGCCTACATGCCAGCCCTTTACCTGGCCGGCCTGATCGATGTCTTCCTGATCGGAGCCGCGGCCCTCTTTCTGTCAGCCATGCTTAAGACAGCGGTCAACGCCCGCTACCTGACTTTTTTGGCCTTGATCCTGGTCTTTGTTCTCAAGTCAGCCACAGGCTTCAGCCGGATCCTGTCAAACAGCCTGGCCATGCGCAAGATCGAAACGCTTTGGGACCTGGAAAAAAGCATCTATTTCCCCTTGGCCGCCGCCCTGATTCTGATCTTAACCTTGGCGGCAGCCATCCGGGCAGGCCTGCTGACCCGCCGCTATCCCCTGTTTCCGGGCCGCTATGAAGCTGTCTTGAAAGACCAGCCACCGCTGGTCCGGATCAGCCGGACAGGCCGCAGAAAGAAAATCGGCCATCCGTCACGCCCAAGAGGAAAGCAAGTGCTGGATGTGACCATCTCAATCCTGCTGGTGGTCTTCATCCTGGCAGCTATTCTCTTCAATGTGGCCATCCTGGTCCTCAATGCAACCGCCAAAGGAAAAATCGCCTCTTTCGGGGGCGTCATCCCTTACGTCTTTAAGTCCAGCACGATGGAACCTGAAATCAAGGTCAACGACCTGGCCTTCTTCAGGAAATTGGAAGGAAAGACAGCTGTCGAGGCAGGCCAGGTGATCCTTTTTGAACAGGATCAGGAAATCTTCGTTGAACGTGTGATAAAAATTGAAGGTGCGGGGCACTATGCCGTTGACATCGACAACTATCCCCATGAATCTGAATACGAAACCATGGTCAAGACCGTCCTGGAGGAGGAGATCATCGCGATTTACAGCGGTCGGAGCCGGTGGCTGGGTGCCGTCATCCTCTTCGCCAATACCATCTTCGGCAGGATCCTCTTCCTGCTCATCCCCGCCATCCTGCTCTTTTTCCAAAGATCGGCCGCTGATTGGGTGACTCAGAAAAAGAAACCCGCCCGCTGATGATCCCTAGCTAGGCCGCCCTTGCCGTCAAGCAAGCGGCTCAACCTCAACCGCAGTTCCCTTAGCCGACAGCAGGATACTGGATGCCTGTTCGGACATGACCATGTCAAAATCCAGGCCGATCAGGGCATTGGCACCCAGATCGTGGGCTTGTCGGATCAGCCGGAGCTTCATGGATTCTTTGAGCTGACGGACCAGATCGACTACTTCCCTGGCCTCCTTGTTGGCCGATGAAGTAAATAGGCCCGCGATACTCTTGATGGTCAGGCCTAAACCGGCACCGACAATATCTTCATCAAAAATGACATCCAGGTAGCGCCTGATCCGGTAGCCCTCAAAACCGGATTCTGTCGTCACCAAGAAAGAAGCCAGGGCTTCTTCAAACTCAGCTTCTTCTTGCCTGGCTCTTTTCATTCGCTCTTTTCTGACAAGCTGTTCAAGACTTGTCTCCCCTGTAAAGGACTTGCCAACCTCAAAATAGGTCTCCAGGAGTTTTTTTGCCCGATCGGACAGCAGTGGCTGATAAAAGAGCATTTGAAAATAGTTCTGCTCTTTTCGAAAGACAGCAGGATCTCTGGTCTGAAGCAGATCTTTGAGCCGCCGGTTGCAGGTGGGACAGATGCGCTCCTCCTTGTCTTCTTCAGAAAGGGGAAAATCCGCCATCATGATCTTCTTTTCCTTGCCGCAAATGGCACAAACATCCGCCATCGATTGATCCTCCCCCAGTACTTATGCTGTTCTTAAGTCGGTTGCCCGTGATATTTTGTCTTGCGATTTCTTCTTAGGAACCATTGAGCTTATTGTTTCTTGGCCGCGCAAGAGGGATACCCGTTGGCCGCCGAACTGCCTACAATATAAGTCAAAATGCACCAAACAACAAAACCCCGCGACATAGCTGTCACGGGGCATCCTGGTGGGTGATACTGGACTTGAACCAGTGACCCCCTGCATGTCACGCAGGTACTCTAACCAGCTGAGCCAATCACCCGGGCCGTGCCCTAGTTTACACAAAGCGAAGAATACTGTCAAACCAGAAATGGATGCTATCATGACTGAGATAAATGACAATGTAAGCTGGACAGTGAGACAAAAAAAACGTCCAGCTTAATCTGGCAAAGCGACTGTCTCGTTTAATCTGGCAATAGTTGCCATCTTCCTCCCCTAAAACCTTATACTGTCGCA
>JAAZGO010000005.1 GCA_012511175.1 Fastidiosipila sp.
AAGAGAAAAGAGCACAAGATCGATACGGAGTGCCGCAAGGGGCGAACCTATCAGGATTACCTGGCATTTATGGCAGACGATCCCTGGCCGGTGGTCGAGATGGATTCCGTCATTGGCACCCTTGGCGGCAGGGTCATCTTGTCCCTTTACTTCCAGGAGTCCTCCATGCTGCTCTTGTTCTTGCGTGAGAGAAATACCGCCAAGTCCGTCATCGACCTCTTCGAGCAACTTGACAAGCACCTCGGCCGGGAAACCTTTTGCAAACTCTTCCCCGTCCTTTTGACCGACAACGGGTCCGAGTTCTCCAATCCCAAAGCGATTGAATTCGACTCAAAGGGACAACGGCGTACCCGGATCTATTACTGTGACCCGGGTACACCCAACCAGAAACCTGGGGTGGAAGGCGCCCATAAACACTTGAGGCGCATCCTGCCCAGGGGGTCATCCTTTGACCAGCTCACCCAGAAGGATCTCAACCTGGTCATGGGCCATGTCAACGGATTTCCCAGAAAAAGGCTGAATGACCAGACCCCACTCCAGTCATTCAGCGCCACCTTCGGGAGGGACACACTGGAATGCTTGAACATTCCAGTATTGGATCCTTCCCAGGTAACCTTGCGGCCCAGCATCTTAATTAAATAAGGCGCTGATTCGACAGAAGGCCCGCCCTGAAATTTGGTTCTTCTCTTAACCTTTCAGGCCATCCAGCTTAAAGTGTCGAGAACGATAAAAAGCTCGATTGGCTTGTTTGGCGCGCGCTTCTTTTCGGCCGGCATGCTCATTCTAACATTTATCTTCATTTTGCGGCGCTTTTTAAATCCCTGCCAAAGGCCGATGGTGATTTCTTTTCAAGTTTTCCTGGCTTCCTTCTCGACTGTCCAGCTTAGCGTGTCATTTATCGTTCGCCGGGTGAAAGAAGAAGTGATTCGGGCACATAGCCCGACCGCCCGTCGGAAAGACGGATCAGGATCCAGCCGTCCAGGGGGCTGGTCAACTGGGTTACATGATCTCCCCGCGTGACCGAGGCGACCAGCTCATCTCCCCCCGGTTCCGATACGACCCGGAGGCTGCTGGCCTTGACAATGATGTCAATCTCGAATTCCGTTTTCACAATGGCCGGCCTGCTTTCCTGAGAGGTAACTTTCGGGCCTTCCTCCCGGGGATCTTCTGCTTTTCCGTCACCCCGGATCGCATGAAAAGCTGACAGCAACAGAACCAGGGCAACCAGCCAGATCGCAAGGTAGGCAAGCAGCGACAAGCCGCGGGATCCGGGGACCAGATGAGTCAGTTTCCTGTGAAAACCGACGATCGCACCTCTGATGCCCTCTGTGTTCCAATGCTTGACCCTGTCCAGCCAGTTTTCCCGGGGTTTGCGGGATATCCGCCCGCGATTTTCATGCCCTGCAGGACCTCCCCCAGGCCCCTTGACCGGCAAGCTGAATCTTTCCTGCCTGTCAGCCTGCCAGTCCGTCCTGAAAGTCGGCGGTTTCGGCCCGTAATCCACGACAGGCTGCCTCGGTCGGTACCCCGCAAGGCGGTCAAGATCAGCTGGCGCAATGCGGACATTTCCATCAAGCAGGGGAACAACCTTGGATTTTTGGATTTGCCTGATCCAGGAAATCGCGTTCTCTCCCGTCTCCCTCCGGCCCGATGCCCGCTCCCTTGATTTTGCGCTCAAAAGTTCAAGATCCGTATCCAGCCTCTGGATCTGTGCGGAGAACCAGCTTGTGTCAGCGTCACGGCCATATGAATAGGCCAGCCGCGTCAGCTCTGTCATGGCCACGTTAATCTGCTGGGTGTCCGCCAGCAGGTCCTCCAAGTCCGCCGCATCAAACAAATCAATGAAAGAGGGGTCGATAATCAGAAGGTCATCGCCCTCGCGCGGCCGGAAGGCATAAAAATCAAGTGTACGGCAAAAAGAGGCAAGCCCTCCGCTTTGGGGCGGATAAGTCGGCTGCTGTCTATACAGATGGCGCCCCCGGTGCAGGTAGACACCAAAACTGGACGGACACCAGACCAGCACCAGCTCGGAATCCATCAGAAGGAGAAAATCGGCCGTCAGCCTGTTGCGTTCGACGATGGCAGGCAAGCGGTCAAGTCCGTTGATCTGGAGTTCGCGAAATGAAACAAGCCAGTACCGGAGCAAGGCCCGTGCCGACAGGACCAGGGCATGATCCCCGGGATCGGTCTGCAGGCCGGCGATCAGCTGGACCCGGCGGTTACCCGACATAACGTAATGGCGTTGTTCCTGTGTTGCCAGAACTCCGATATCACGATCATTCAACTGCAGGGTTTGCCTTGTACGATCGGCTTCGGCCAGATGGGCTGTTAATGTGGAGCGGATCACCTTGCTGTCTGTTCCCCTTGTTTATGCTGGACTGCCGCGAATTTTATCTTAGCACGATCAAGCACAGGCTTAATCGGTTGATTTTATCCGGTCAAATTCGTTTTCCAGGAGGCCGACTACAATCAAATCCAAATAAGACCCGCCCCGCCTCATGGCTTCCCTCAGCCGCCCTTCTTCAGTAAAACCCAGTCGCTTGAATAAGTTCAGGGAAGGGAGGTTCTCTTCCGCCAGCCGTGCGTAGACGCGGTGAAGTCCCAGCTCGTCAAAGGCATAAGTCAGTGCCAGCTTCACGGCCTCACTTGCCAATCCCCGCCCCCGCCATGCCCGACTGATAAGCATGATCCCCATCTCCGCATTTCCCATGGCATAATCCAGATCCGACAGGGTCACAAGCCCGATCGCCTCATTCTTATATCGGCAGGCAAAAACAAAATTCCTGACGCCGTCATTCCATTCATCCATGAGGGCCTGAAGCTGAGCGGACGTACGCGGAAGCAACAGATCCGGAAGGTAATAGTAGAGGGCTTCCGCATCAGCAAAAAAAGGAGCGACCCTCTCAAGATCTTCCTGAGTCAGAGGAGCCAGCAGGATCCGGTCGCCCTTTAATGGATTCTTTGGCCCCATGGCTTTTCCCTGATCTTTTTCCCCGTTCATGGTCGCTTATCCCCCCTGGCAAATGTCGTTCGGTGTTAGGTCCATTCATCATATCACCTGCCGGGATCCCCTAAAACAGCAAGGCCTTGAGACATAGCTGCCTCAAGGCTTAACTGGTGATCCACTGGGGATTCGAACCCCAGACCCCCTGATTAAAAGTCAGATGCTCTACCGACTGAGCTAGTGGATCATTTGGCTGGGATGGCAGGATTTGAACCTGCGAATGCGGGAGTCAAAGTCCCGTGCCTTACCGCTTGGCTACACCCCATCTTGATTGAGGAATGGTGGGGTGGAATACGAGATTCGAACTCGTGACCTCCAGGGCCACAACCTGGCACTCTAACCTGCTGAGCTAATTCCACCGTTTCCCCAAAAACATCTCATTGAGTGTAGCAAGCGGCCAGCCTGATGTCAAGGAATCCGGCGGCTCGGCCCTGCTGTCAGGCGGTGGGAATGGCGTGCCACATCTCCAGCTGCAGGAGATAGTCTTTGACGTCTACGCCCCCGCCGAAACCTATCAGCATCTGGTTGGAGCCAATGACCCGGTGGCAGGGAATGATGATGGGAAGCGGATTGGCTGCCAGGGCCCGACCGACCGCCCTGGCCATCTGTCCCGTCTTATCCTTGTCAGGCTGAATGATTTCTGCGATGTCGGCATAGGTTTTGACGGAACCATAGGGAATTTTCAAGGTTTCTTCCCAGACCCGTTTCTGGAAAGCTGTCCCCTCCGGGAACTTGTAGGGAATCCTGATCTCGTGACCACCGCTCAAGTAGAGCCGCAATTCCCTGCGCGCCAGCTTCAGAACCTCGCATTCGTCATCAAGATCCGGGGCCTCGGGAGTCAGGATCTTGCCGTCATGGCTGAGATAGCCAGAGAAATAGGCGGCTTGCCTGACCCGCAAACTCAACCCTTCTCCCCCTTCGCGCAGGAATTCAATTGAGGCAATTTTCTTGCGGGCGGAATCAGTCACCACCGCCAGATACCCAAATTCCCAAGGGATAAAGGCAATCTGCCATTTGGCCACCTGCGGAGCAAAATAAGTTTCCCTTTTGGAAGGCCAATCGATTCCCGTCAATCTGCCGTAGATCAAGCGGTCAGCTTCTGACAATTTCATGTGTGTCAGATCGATCCGGTAGATCAGGGGGTCGTCAGCGATGATCTGCCTGACGATCTCCACCTTATCGTCTTCAGGAAGCTCGCCCAGGGTATGGATCCGTGCAATCCGCCAGGTTGGCGAATTGAAGGGCGCTGTCACGCTGACTCCGCCAAGGGGCTGGTCGCCCTTTTCGATAAAGAAAAGAAGCTCACCCTTCTTGCGTTTTCCGCTCATGATCCTGCGCCATTCACTGTTCGTCCGGTCAGGGAAAAATTGCTTGACCACTTCTTTGAGCCAAGAGATATCCTTGACGTAGAATGGGCGCAAGTTGATGGGAGCGGTCTTTTTCATCGGTTTACTCATCTTCCATTCCTCCCGATTCATCTGCCCTGTGAAGGATCACGCCACACCTCTAAGCAATGTCATTTCGCCTGTATGTCAGATACCGAAACCTGACGCCGTCCTCTTCCAGCCACTGGCCGCAGGAATCCAGAAACCAGTCGGGCGACTGGTCGATGGCCGGGAACCAGACGTCGGCCTCATACATCTCCTCAAACTGAGTAATCAGAATGGTGTCACAGTAAGGCAGCAATTGCTGATAGACGCTGCCCCCTCCTATGACAACAAAATCCTTGTCCTGGTAGCCTTCCTGTTTCAGGCTGCGGATACGGGCCATAAGTTCCCCGATGCTGGAAAAGTACTCGCACCCGCTGGCGGGTGCTTCGTCCCGGGTTCGCAAAACCAGATTGATCCGGCCGGGCAGGGGTTTTTTCCCCGGAAAGGTATCCAGGGTCTTCCGCCCATAAATCACGACTTTGCCAAGTGTCAAAGCCCGAAAGCGCCGCAGGTCCGAACTGACCGGCTTTTGCAGGCATCCCCTGCAGCCGATACCCCAGTCGGCGTCACACGCTACAATGGCGATCATGACCTGACCTCCCTGCCTAGATGGCCACCGGGATGCCGCGAACCGCGGTGCCGTGCCGGTAGTCTTCAATCTGGAAACTGTCGGGGGTAAAGTCGTAAAAATCGTGGACATCCGGGTCGATCAGCAGGCGCGGCGCCTGGAAGCCGGGCCGGTCGATCAGCTCCCGGACCAGCGGAATGTGCCGGTCATAAATGTGCGCATCGGCAATCACATGAACCAGCTCACCCGGTCTGAACCCTGTTACCTGGGCCAGCATGAAAATCAGGACCGCGTACTGAAGCACATTCCAGTTATTGGCCACTAACATGTCATTGGACCGCTGATTAAGAAGCCCGTTCAGCCTGTCGCCCGTCACGTTGAAGGTCATGCTGTAGGCGCAGGGATACAAGGCCATGTCGCTCAGGTCGGAAAAATTGTAGAGGTTGGTCATCATGCGGCGTGAACCGGGGTTATGACGCAGCTCGTATAGGATGCGGTCAACCTGATCGAATTCGCCTTCGGGGTATTGATGCTTTTGAGCCAGCTGATAACCGTACGCTTTGCCGATGGTCCCGTCAGGCAGGCACCACTGGTCCCAGATCTTCGAACCGAGTTCACAGACACGGTTTGATTTCTTTTGCCAAATCCATAAAATTTCATCGATGGCCGCCCGGTAATTGATCTTTCGAAGGGTTAAGAGGGGGAATTCCTGCTGCAGATCATAGCGGTTGATGATACCGAAGCGCTTGATGGTATGGGCCGGTGTCCCGTCTTCCCAGCGCGGACGAACTTTCAGATGCGCGTCTGAATGGCCGTGCTCGAGAATTTCGCGACAGTTCCTGCGGAATATCTCGTCACATGAACTCATCTCATTCCTCCGCAAAAATATACCGATACCACGTATATTGTACCACATACTCTGCCCGCAACAGCGGGCCCGCTTAAAAAACCTCCGGCCCGCAAGGGAACCGGAGGTCGAATGGTCGGAGTGACAAGACTTGAACTTGCGGCCTCTTGGTCCCGAACCAAGCGCTCTACCACCTGAGCCACACCCCGATGCCTTATGGATTTTACTTGTAAACGAGGTAAATGTCAAACAAAAGAGGCTATCAGGCCATTCCTTCAGGGCCCGGTAACGGTGACCCTGTCTTTGAGTTTTGAGAAGCGTCCTTCCTTGATACCTGGCACCTGCATCAGTTCCTCAATATCCGAAAAAGGGCCGTTTTCTTCTCTGAAGGCCAGAATAGCTTCAGCTGTTGCCTGCCCGACTCCCGGCAGGGTTTCCAGCTCCCTCTGACTGGCCCGGTTCAGATCAATGAGAGCCTCCGCTTCCGGTTCATCCTCTCCAAGCGGCAACCAGGCCACGTCTTCACCTTCACGGGGCACGTAGATCTTCATGTGGGGCCGCAACAGCATGGCCAGATTGACTGCGCCGCAGTCTGCCAACGGCGATAAGCCACCGGCTTGCTTGATGGCGTCTTCCATGATCGAGCTTTCTGCGAAATAGTAGAGGCCGGGATTCTTTACCGCGCCGTCCACATGGACTGGAAACAGGGTGGGTCTGGCAGCTTCTGTTTGAAGCCCTTCGGTCTCCCCGGACACGATAAGGACTGGCTGGCCGGAAGGTTTCCGGGCAATCAGAATCAAAATAACAGCTGACAGGGCAATCAGGGCAAAGAAAAAGAAAAGCGGTGCCCTTTTGGGACGCCCGCTGCGGCTGTTTAGAGTCGGATAAGGACCTGTTCGCCCCCGCACACTCTTCCCCCCAGACAACAGGACTTGATCTGCCACGATTTTCGCACCCGGGAGGCGGCGGTCGCCGGCGGGATTCAGCCCTTGGTCCGGATGAAAGTCTTTTTGTCGGAAACCGCCTGGCTCAGACGGGCCGCTTGTCGGCGTCAACCCGCCAAAGGCTCTCCAGCTTGTAATGTGCGCGGTCTTCCGGCATGAGGATATGGACGACCAGATCGCCATAATCGAGCAGGACCCAGCTCCTGGTGTCCAGTCCCTCAATATGGTCAGGTTTCAAACCGAACGTTTCTTCCAGTTTTTCCTCAACGGAATCCGCCAGGCTTTTGACATGGATCCCTGTTGTCCCGCTTGCCAGAACAAAGACATCCGCCAGCGTGGTCCTGGAAGTCACCTTCAAAACCTCGATATCACCGCCTTTTTTTTCTTCGATAGCCTCGACGGCTGCGGCAGCCATCTCTTCAATACGCTTAAGTTTTTGTCTCTCTTCAGGCTCTGCGGCGAGCGCCACGTCGAGGGTTTGAGCTTTCCCGGTTTTTTCTTTCAATCCTTCCTCCTTCAGGGGCCACCTACCCCATTTCCGAATATTTCTTATAAGCCTGGATGCTGAGTTCACAGGGCGATTTTCCTTGCCGGGCCAGCGCCTTAAAGACTTCTTCAAAGCATGCTTTCATGGCCCCCGCCAGATTGCCGCTTTCTGCCAGAGCACGGATCTCCCGCAGCTCGCCAAATTCCCTGTCATAGGCAATCTTATCGGCCAGGAAGAGTATCCCGCCCAGAACCGTCATGTCCGGATGGCCGGTGGAATGCCAGGCAATGGCGTGGACAAGCGGGTCATTTTCCATGCCGGTCAGCCTTGATGCCATAATGGCAGAAGCTGGTCCGTGAGCCAATTCCCCCTTCAGAAAATCACTGGACGGCCTTTGACCATGCCGATCAAAATAGCTCAAGGCCAGCTCTTCCTTCTGCCGTGCAGGAAGCTCTTTGGCCAGATCGTGTAAAAGTCCGGCCGAAGCTGCCATTTTGATATCCTCCCCCATGAGAGCGGCAAGCCGGGCCGCGTACTGGGCCACGGAAACAGAATGGAGCCTTCGTTCCCGAGACAGGTAAGGCCAGGCTCTTTCTTCCAGATTCAGTAAATCCTGCCAGTCCTGGCCGTTCAGCCGGTCAAAGGCCTCTCTCGAAGCATAGGGCCGGTAACGGCGGATAAATCTGACCACCTGATCAGGACACAGGCCGTCAATATCCTCCCCTGAGGCGATCCTGGCCCGGATCAGGCTGGCCGACAGATCCATAGCGGGCATGTCAAAGACGCGAACCGATGTCCCGTAGCGCCTGCTGGCCGTCTCTGCCTGCTCGGCCACGGACTGGCGGTTGTCGTTCCCTCTTATCGCCACCGCCAAAGAAACTTCCTTGAGCAGGTCGGCCGGCCGGTACCAGGAATCAAGGGAACCCAACAGGTCGGACCCCGAAAGAAGAACCAGTTCTTTCAGCCCGTACTTCTTCTTCAGTCTCAGCACCGTGTGGTAGGTGTAATCGACTCCCGGTGTCCTGATTTCATCGTCCGACACCAGAACATCCCGGATGCCATTCATGCCCAGGCAGGCCATCTCATACCGATAGGCGGCAAAGCTTATCCGCCCTTCTTTATGGGGAGGCCTCCCGACTGGCATAACGATCAGCTGCCTGAGATCAAGCTGTTTCAGCGCATGTTCGGCAAGGGCCCGGTGTGCCAGGTGGAAAGGGTCAAAGGTTCCGCCAAAAAGCCCGGTCACGCGCCAGATCCTCCCTGACCGTGGAGACGGAGCTCTTTCTCCCTGGCTGTCTCGCGGTCCTGGGCATTTTCAATCAGCCAGGCATTGATGAAAGCGTCAAGATCGCCATCCATGACCCCATCCACATCACTCGTTTCATAGCCTGTCCGGTGGTCCTTAACCATCGTATAGGGACAGAAGACGTAGGATCGGATCTGGCTCCCCCAGGCTATGTCAAAGACCTCTCCCTTGAGGTCTTCGATCCGGTCAAGCTGGCGTTGTTGAGCCAGATGATAGAGCCTTGATTTCAGCATCCGCATGGCTGTTTCCCTGTTGGAGAGCTGCGACCGCTCGTTCTGGCAGGAAACGACAATCCCGGTTGGCAGATGGGTGATCCTGACTGCCGAGCTGGTCTTGTTGACATGCTGGCCGCCCGCCCCCGAAGCCCTGAATGTATCAATTTTCAAATCATCCGGGTTGATCTCAATCTTGATGGTATCGTCCAGTTCGGGCAGTACTTCGCAGGACGCGAAGGAGGTATGCCTCCTTCCCGAGGCATCAAAGGGCGAGATACGAACCAGCCGGTGCACGCCGTGCTCACTTCTCAGATACCCGTAGGCATTGGGGCCGGCGACCCGGAAGGAGATGGTCTTGATCCCCGCCTCCTCCCCATCCAGCAGATCCAGCACTTCGACTTCATAGTCATGGTTCTCCGCCCAGCGGGCATACATGCGAAAGAGAATTCCCACCCAGTCCTGGGCCTCAGTTCCTCCGGCACCCGCGTGCAGGGAAACCAGGGCATTCATGGCATCATGTTCACCTGTCAACAGGGTTTCCAGCCGAAGACTCTCATACTCACGCGACCAGTCTCCAAGCCCGTCCTCCAACTCGCGGAGAACAGAGAGGTCGTCCTCTTCCCGGGACAGCTCCAGCAGAACCTCAAAGTCCTCATTTCCGGCAACCAGATCGGCGAAGCGTTTCTGTTTTTTGTTCAAATAGGCAATCCGCTTCTGGACTACCTGCGCCCTGTCCGGATCGTTCCAGAAACCTTCTTCCAGGGTTTCCCGGGTCAGCCGCTCTTTTTCCTCCGCATCTGCTTCCAGACGGAGTGAAAGCCTCAGTTGGCCGATTTTTGTCTTATTGTTGGCGATGTCCGCCTGCAGTTCCTCGTAAGTCATGGTTTGATCCATTTCCCGGCTTTCTCAAAGGTTTCATCCGCCGGCAATGCGTGTGTGAAATTTCGGGACCATTCTGTCTTCAGCCTCATCCAGGGCTGTTTTTTGCCGCGGCCTCCCGCGCGGAAAGGGAGCGGTAGAAGATGGCTGCCAGCCTGCCAAAGGCCAATGTCTTTAGCGCGAAAAAGAAAGCCCGGACCAGGCTTGCGGCCCAGAGGCTGCTTCTGAAAACCATGCGAAGCAGATCGGCAGCCATGTTTGTGATCGATCCGAGAAAAAGGAAAGAGACGAAAATGAAGAATTTCATCCCCCGTGTCATCCGGTAACTGGCCTCCATGGCCCCGGCCAGCTTCTTTTCTTCAAAAATCAGAATGAAGATGGTCATGGACAGCATGGACGCCAGCACGTAGAATGGGATGCCCAGTGACGGAATCGAGATGATGTAGGGAATGATCATGGCAATGCCCAAAAGCAAAAAAGACGGAAATGCCCGAATGGCGACGCCTGTCGCCGACTTACCCCTTGACAGGGGAAGGGAGGGGATTTCAAGGGGATCCTCACTTACGGTGACCTGGCCCGTCACTTCGGACGAGGCAAAAAGCCAGTGGACGGCGTAAATGAGAATGAAGGCCATGGAGAGAACCACCAGGCCAACTTGCCGGAAAAGAACGGAAAACCAGACAGGGGGAGGAAAAGGGAGACCCGCCTGCCTTTGAAGAAAGGCACTCAATTGAGTTTTAAACAGATCCAGCTGCCCCCCTGACGGCGCGGTCAGATAGATGGATGCTGAAATGGCGAAGAGAAAAGAAAACCAAAGATGCACCCGCTGTGCCCTGGGCATTTTATCGATCTTAAGTGCTTCGAGGATGATCCGCAAAACTGGTTCTTCCTTTCCCTTTTTCGTCCAGCGATCAGCGTATCACAGATGATCCACAGGATTCCAGAACATACAGCGGCACAATCTCATACCTGCCTCAAGGGCTGCACATGGACAACACCCCGGGTCTGGGTCAGGCGGTAGATCAGCACATCGTCCGGCCAGCTGTTCCCATCCGTCCGGTAGGTGACAAGCACTTGGACAAGGCCGTCAACAGGGGGACTTTGAAGGAAGGAAAGAATCTCGGCACCGGCTTCAAAAAAGGTATCGAAACAAAGCGGGGCGACACGCTTGAGATGTTCCATGACGATCAAAACAGCTGTCACAGCGCCCTGGTCAATGGTTTTCAGGGCTCGGATGGATTTCCGGTATTTGTAATAGGCGCTCCTGCTGATCCCCGCCTGCTTGACCGCTTCATTGACTGAGCGGACACGGCCCTGATCCAGCAGTTTTTTTACTTCCATGACCTTGAGGAATACTTCAGGCAAATCGTCACCTTTGACAATATAATAGGCATCCGTCGTTTTTTTCTGTCTGGCCATGTCACTGCGTCCTTTCTTCATCAGCCGGCCGCCCAAACTGTTGATCCAAAAACAGCCTGAAGGCCTGTCCGCGGTGGCTGATGGCATTCTTCTCGTCCGGCGGCAGCTCGGCCAGGGTACCTTGCCTGTTATCCGGGATAAAAACCGGATCGTAGCCGAAGCCCCCGCTTCCCCGGGCTTCATAAGCGATGGTCCCGCCGGTCCTGCCATGATAGAGTTCCGTTTGGCCGCCGGGGGAAATGACCGCCAGGGAACAGTGGAAATGCGCCCGCCTCTCCCCTTCGCCGGCCTCTTTCAGGCGGTCGAGCAGAAGACGGCAGTTTTCCTGGTCTGTCGCTCCGGATCCGGCATAGCGGGCTGAATGGATCCCCGGATCCCCTCCCAGGTAATCGACAACCAGTCCCGAGTCGTCGGCCATGACCCAGCCTCCCGCTTTTTCATGAAGGGCCCGGCACTTGATCAGGGCATTCTCGTCAAATGAATGCCCGTTCTCGTCCGCTTCCAACACCAGGCCAAGCTCATCCGGCCCGATCAGGCGGACAGGCCATCCTTTCGCCATGGCCTTCAATTCTTCAAGCTTGCCCTGATTATGGCTTGCCACCGCAATGATCGTCATTGTGCTTTCCCTGCCCGTCAAGATTAAAGCCCCAGAAAGTCCGCCATGGCAAAAGCAGCCTTTCGAACTGTTTCCTCTTCATAAGGTGAAGGATAACCGGCATGGCCAAAGCCGGCAAAGGGATCTGTTCCAGGCTCCTGATCGAGCAGTTGCGAAAAGGCGGTTTCCAGGACCTGGTGCCGGCGGCCAAGCGGCAGGGTTCCCAGGACTGAGACAGCTGCCAGCGCTTCGGAAATGCCAGCCAGCGGCCGGCTCCAAAGGGAGGGGGCGTAGAGCCACAGATCTTCCGTGGGTATCAGGGAAGGCGCTTCTTCCGCAGACCCTGACGGGAGATAGCGTCTGGCGATCTCATTCCAGGCGTGGCGGAAGACTTGGAGGTTGGTCACCCGGGCACGGCTCAGGAACTCCTCCATTTCATCCAAAGCACATAAGAGAGGCAGGTCAAGGGCCAGCTCCGCCATGTCGTATTCCCGGGCATAGCGGGCCATGATCCCGTAAAAGAGCCCCCAGACCCGCTGCGAGAGCATTGACAGGGAATAGCGGGCAAGATTCAAGCGCATCCCGGCTTCCGGCGATGCCAGCGGCCAGGGCAGCTCCTGGGCACCGGACAGCTGTATGAGGATGGATCCTGTTTCGGCGAAAACCGTGGAGGCGAACCATTCCTGCGGCAGAGGGGGCAACAGGAGATAGGACCGGTTTGTATCGGGAAAGTGGATCCCTGACATGTCATGGTGGGGGTCGGCGGCGCAGTAATCAAAAGAGTCCGGATCCTGACGCGGTTCGCCCGTAACGTGAAAAGACAGGGCACCTGCTTCCCCCATGGATTCAAAATGGGCCGCCCGGGGTCCCAAGAGGCTTCTCAAGCCCTTAAGATAAGTTTTCTCCAGTGGATAGGCCGACAAATCGAGCGTGGGAACTCCGAAGGACGCGGGGTAGATGACGTCCCAGGGTTTTGGTTCCGCAAGCCCCAGCCGCTTCCATTGCGAGGCCCGGATGGCCGGGACAAGAGGGGTCAGGTGTTTTTGAGCAAGCTGGCGGAAGGCTGTGGCCTGCATCCGTTTCTCTTCCGTCAGGCCGGACCGGGCCAGGGCATAATCGAAGAAGGTCTTGAAGCCGGCCTGCCCGGCCATGGACCGGCGGGTCTCATGGAGTTGGACGAAATGTTTTTCAACTTCATCCCTGTACCGTGCCAGCCGGCCTGCCAGTGAACGGTAGGCCCTCATGCGGCGTTCGCGCGAATGGGACTGGAGCATGCGCCTTGCCTCTCCCATGACCGCGCCGGTCCGGAGAGAGGAAAGTGACAGTTCGTCAAGTCTTTTCAGCTGGCCTGCGATCAGGTCCTTTTCTTTTTGAAGATCGGGAAGGATTTTCTTTTGATATGAGGCAGCCAGGTTCTTCGCCGCCGCTGGTAAATCCGGCCCGATCAGGGAGGCCGCTTCCAGTCCTTTTGATGATTTTGAAATGCTGGCAAAAAAGCGGGAATATTCACAAAGAAAGGCGAGGCAACCCTCCTCGGTCCGGTCCAGAGACTCCCTTATTCCCCTGTCGGCCGGATCCAAAAAGGCCCCGACGATCAGATCCTTGCGATAGGCTTCCATCTGGCGCAGGTCATCCAGTACTTGGCGGATAAGAGCAGCCAGCTCCTGCCGGTTGCGGGCGGAGCGGAGCCGGGCGTATGCCTTTTCAGCCCTTTCTTCCAGCAGGCCGTTGTCCAAGCCCTCCAGCCACGTTACAGGGTCTTTTTTTTGAGCCATCGCCTGCCCGCCTTACATCCGGTCAACCGGTTCAATGCCGGCCAGCCGAAGTCCGGCAATAAGTGTGCGGCCAACCGCTCCAGCCAGGGCCAGACGTGCAGCCGTCAGCGATTCATCGCCGGCTTTCAGGACAGCCGTGTGATGGTAAAAAGTATTGAAGGCCCGGGCAAGCGCCATGACCTGGCGAATCATAATGGAGGGCTCACAAGCCTGCCGGGCGGCTTCAACCGCCTTGGCAAAGCGGTCGATTTCCTTGATGACCTCCTGCTCATGGTCACCGTCAAGTCTGGACAGGTCCTCATCGCTGACCTGCCGGACACGGTCCATCATGCCGGCTGGCGCCTTGCGTTCCAAGGAAGCGCACCGCGTCACGGTGTAGAGCAGATAGGGGGCTGTATCCCCTTCAAAGTCAAGCATCTCCTCCCAGGAGAAAACAATGTCACGTTCACGGCTGTTTCGCAGATAGGCATAGCGGACGGCACCGAGGCCGATCCGCTCGGCAATGGAGGCCGCAAGTTTCCGGTCCATGTCCGGGTTGTTGGCCTCGATCAGGGCGGCAGTTTTGGCAACACTGGTATCCAGCAGATCGGCCAGCAGGACGACATTGCCGGTCCGGGTTGCCAGGGCCCCTTCAGCGAAACGGACGGTTCCGAATGCGACATGGATGCAGTCATCCGCCTTGGGAAAACCCATTCGCTTCATGACGGCAAAAACCTGATTGAAATGGTTTTTCTGAGGGATCCCCACCACGTAAATATTCTTGTCGAAATGGTACTCCCGTTCACGGTAGAGTATGGAGGCAATATCGCGCGAAGCGTAGATGGTTGAGCCATCGCTTTTCAGGATCAGGCAGGGCTTGAGCCCGAAGGCATCCAGGTTGACGACCTGGGCTCCCTCACTTTCCTCGAGCAGGCCCTTCTCTTTCAGGATCTCGACAACTTCAGGAATCATGGGCGAATAGAAGCTCTCCCCGTTGGTGTTGTCAAAGTGAATACCAACCCGGTCGTAGATCTTTTTGAATTCCATCAAGCTGACCCGGCGGAAGGTTTCCCACAGGGCCTTTTCTTCCTCGCCGCCCTGTTCCAGCCGGTTAAAGGCCAGCCTGGCCTCATCTTCCAGTTTCGGATCCTGCTCTGACTCCTCATGAAACCTGACATAAATCCGGGTCAGCTCCTGGATAGGTGCCTGTTCAAGCGCCGCAGGGTCACCCCAGAGACGCCAGGCGACAATCAGCTTGCCGAACTGAGTGCCGTAATCGCCCAGGTGATTAAAACGTTCCACATGATAGCCCGCGTATTCGAACAAATTGGCGATCGCTTCGCCCAAAAAGGTTGAAAAACCATGGCCGACATGGAAGGGTTTGGCGATGTTGGGGGATGAGTACTCGACGATAACCGTTTTGCCCTGGCCCTCCCCGGTCGAGCCCGGCCGGTCGCCGGCTTCGATGGAGCGCCGCAAAACGGTCCGGGCCAGGTAATCCCGGCGGATAAAGAAATTGAGATAACCGCCGTCGGCCTCCACCCGGTCAATGGCCACGAATATTTCCTTGAATGATCCCTCCGAGCCCTCTTCCAGCCATTGCTTCAGCCCGCGGGCAATCAGGCTGGGCGCTTTTTTCATCTCCTTGGCGAAGCGAAAACAGGGAAAGGCAATGTCGCCCATTTCCGGCCTGGGCGGCCTGCCAAGTCCCGCCTCCGCCTCTTCCTGACTGATGGGCAGCCGGCCCGCCAGGGCGGCCGCGATCCTTGATTCCAAAGTCATTGTTCTCTCCCGTCAAGACCACAGGGGCGTGGGATACAGGCCCTGCCTGGCAAATCCAGCCAGAGCTTCCTCCACCCGCGGTCTGTCTTCTTTATTGGTTACGCCATACCAGCTGTCTGTCACCCGCATGACCTCTACCCGGGCCCTGCCTGAGGCTAGGCCCTGTCCGACCACAACGGGCAGCAAAAACTCAGAGGTCAAGGGATCCAGGTCCTGCAATCTTTCCAAAAAGCCCGCAAATTCCGAAGCAAGATCATGGACAAAAGAGACCGGGAAACCCCAAAAGTTCATAGACACGGGGCTGTCCAAATCGAGTGCCTGGTAGGCCGCCCCGCCTTCAAGCGGGTAGCGGGCACCCGCCCCCGACCGCTCAATGCCCTTGATCTCTCTCAGACCTTTGAGACTGCCGTCTTCTTCCATTTCGCAGACGCCGCGCGAGACCCGCCCGTGATCGGACAGAGTATCGCCCAGCCGCCACACACAAAGGCCAAGCCGGTCTCCTTCACCCGGGGCATGGTCCCTGGTCAAAAAATCCCGGATGGCCCGGTAGGCGGAGGGGCCATAGTAGTCATCGGCATTGATGACAGCGAAGGGCCCTTTGAGCTCTTCCCTGGCCGCCAGAACCGCCTGCCCCGTTCCCCAGGGCTTGATCCGGCCTTGGGGGACCGAATACCCGGCAGGAAGGTCTTGCAGATCCTGGAAGACATAAGTGTAATTGACCCTGCCCTCCAACCTGGGCCCGATCATCCGGTTAAAGGCCTCTTCGAAGTCCTTGCGGATGACAAAGATCACTTGTGAAAAACCGGCCCTTACGGCATCAAAGACTGAATAATCCATCAGGATCTCGCCTGAGGGTCCGAAGGATTCCAGCTGCTTGAGTCCCCCATAACGCGAGCCCATGCCGGCGGCCATGACGACCAGGACAGGATCTTTTTCCATCAGGTTTTATCCCTTTCACTTCATTCAAATGTGTTTCAATCATAACACGGACCAAAGGGCCCCGCCGGCAGTTTATCAGTCGGCCTGTGTTAGAATAAGGCTGGCCGGCAGCCAGCCGAACGGCTGCCGCATGAAGGGAATAAAGCACCATGACTAATACAAGCACAAGGGAAAGCGATATCCAGCTAGCCGTCCTGATTGACGCGGACAATGTCCCGCCCCACAATGTGAGGGGCATGATGGAGGAAATTGCCCGCTATGGGACGCCGACCATCAAGCGGATTTACGGTGACTTTACCAAACCGAACCTGGCCCAGTGGAAATCGCAGCTTCTTGATTACGCCATCAGCCCCATCCAGCAGTTCAGCTATACCACTGGCAAGAACGCCACCGATTCCGCCATGATTATTGATGCCATGGATATTCTCTACACCGACAAGGTAGACGGCTTCGTCCTGGTATCCAGTGACAGCGATTTTACCAAACTGGCTACACGTCTTCGCGAATCAGGAAAGACCGTCTACGGCTTCGGGGAGATGAAAACACCCAATTCATTTATTGCGGCCTGTGACCGCTTCATTTATCTGGAGATCATTGACCAGCACGCCGAGGAAGAAGATTCGGATAAAGAAAGGCCAGAAAAGGAACCGGTTTCCAAGCCGGCATCACGGACCAGGCCCTCAGCTAAAAAAGAGTCTGACAAAAAGGAAACCGAAAAAAAACCAGCCACGGAAAAAAAGCCGGCCGGCAGCCGGGACCGCAGCGGCATCCGCAAGGTCGACCGGGAATTGATCAAATTGATCAACTCGTCCATCCGGGATGTGGAGGATGAAAACGGCTGGGCTTTCCTGGCCGAGGTCGGCAACCTGATTATCAAAAAGCAGCCGTCTTTTGATTCGCGCAACTATGGCTACGATAAACTGACCACTCTGGTTCGCTCCATGGGCAAATACGACATCGAGATGCGGGATACGGGCAACCCCAACGTCAAGCTGGTTTACCTGAAGATCAAATCCCGCTGACTGGGAAAAAAGCTCAGTCCCAGCGGATCATCCGGAGCATCCAACCTGTCGGCAGCAACTTGGCAGCCAGCCGGATCAGCTTACCCGCAAAACTGGTGACAACCAGGCTCTTGTTTCGCCTCATGGCAGCCAGGGTCTTTTGCGCCACCCGGTCAGGATCCTCTATCCCCAGCCTTTTGTAGGATTTCAGCAGCGCTTCCTTTTGTTGGGGGGTAAAAAAGTCGGTCAGCATGGGATTGGGACAGGTGACGGTCACCCGTATCCCCTTTTGCCTCAACTCCCCGCCAAGCGCCAGCCCAAAGGACAAAATGAAGGCTTTGGATGCGGCATAGGCTGCAAAGCCGGGTTGGGGCAGAAAGGCGGCGACAGAGGCAGTGAAGAGGATGGAACTGCCTTCCGCCATGAAGGGAAGAGCCAGGGCTGTCATGGAAACCTGCGCCTTGACATTCAGGTCGCAAAGCAAATCGAGCGATTCAGGTTCAAGGCAGGAAAAGCTGCCGCTGCATCCCTGACCCGCATTGTTGACCAGCAAATGCAGGACTGGCTTCTCCCGATCCAGAATTCCCCTCAGCCGTTCAAATGACAGGTCCCGGGAAAGGTCCAGAGCCAGGATCCTGCTTTCATGGCGAAGTGAAGAGGAAAAGGCCATAAGTTTCTCTTCATCCCGGGCGATCAGCCACAAGACCATCTCGTCCGGCAGGGTCTCGTCTAGCAGTCGGGTCAGGGCGGCGCCCAGGCCCGACGAGGCCCCTGTGATCAGGGCAACGGCCTTCCCGGCTGCTTGCTTGTCTTCTGCTTCTTTCATCCGGTCAACCTCCGCTTTCCATCATATCATCTGCCTTCTTTGTGCTATCATAAATGCCGACTTGATTGCCAGTCATCTCTATTTTGAAAGCTACGAGGAGTCTATGGCCAGAACTTTTGTCATCGGGCTGACCGGATCGGGGAAACAGACCACGGTCAATGAAGATACCTTCAGTCTCAGTGGGCGGGTCTACCCCGACATGATCACCGGGAGTGAAGAGCAAACCGGCAGTTCCACCGGCTACAACCAGCTCTACGTCGTCACTGAAGGTGTGGGGGGCCCCGGCGTTGGCGACCTGGCGGGCCGTATCATCCAACGGACTGCCCATGACCTGGCTGACCTTCTGGGACGCTATCAAAGCCCTTCCCTCGACTTTCGAAAGTTCAGCCGGGACCTGGTCAAAGAGGCCCATAACCGTGTCCTGAGCCAGATCAAACCGCGCGGGAACGGGATAACGGGTGCCTCCATGGCCCTCCTTCTGATCGATGCCAACACGGCCTACGTCCTCAATGTCGGGCAAACAGACAGCTTCCTCTTTCGCGGCGGCGAGCTCTTTCTCCTGTGCAGCCCGGCAGATAATGGCAATGGCCGCCGGACCGCCCTGATCGGTGACAGCCGGTCTCCGGCACCCTCCGGCTTGATCACCACCCGGGAAGTTGACTTGAAACCGGGCGACATCATTCTCTTGACTTCAAGTGGTTTTCGTACGGGCTACAAGCCACACCAATTGATTGAGGATCTCTCCTCCCCTGACGCTTTTGCCGCCTCGATCCGGCAGGCGCAGATCCATTCAAGAAAAAGTGACGACTCCGCAAGCGGGACTGTCCTGGCCTTGAAAGTCAGGGATCTGGAGCTTTCTGAACCGGGCGAACCGGTCGCGGGGCTTGAAATCCGAAAATCCATCTACCACAAGGAAATCGGCGAAGATCAGCCGGAATCGGAAAAAGCCGGAAAATCAAAGGGCAAAAGGAAAGGAAAGGGAGACGATGCCATGGCAAGAGAAAGAAAAGAGAAACGCAAAGGCAACCTCAAAACCTTTTTTCTCTTCCTGCTCCTGGGATTTCTGATTGGTCTGGCGGCCATCCTCTTTGTCTGGTTTCTTATCCTGAAATAGGGAAGATTGAATCCACAAAAAAGAGCGGGCATCCACCCGCTCCTTTTTTTTGCCGGCTGATCCTCCCTATTATTCCCTTGCCGGGGGCTCAGGGCGCGCGGGAGATCCCGCAGCGGCCTTTTTCGCTCTGCGCTTCTTCCTGCGCCGCCTGACCAGCCAGATAATCAGGAGGACAAGCGCCGCCAGCAGAATGAAGGGAGCGGCGTAGACCAGGATAACGAGCAGGTACTGGAGAGCGAGAACAATCCCGATCCCAACACGCTGGACGGCGTTTTTCATCAGGAAGCCAACGTCGGACCACTTGAGGGTTTTCCAGGTCACCTCCGGCTTGGTGATGGTCGGATCGGTTTCCATCCGGATGGTGATGTCGATCCTGGATTCACGGGTCAGGCTGTCGAGCCGTTGCAACCGTCCTTTCAGGCTTTCGAGTTCCAGCGTCAGCTCATCAATCCGTGATTGCACCATGAGGGTGTCCTCGATGGTCTCCGCCTTGACCAGCATGGTCCGGTAGTGGGCGATCAGCTCTTCTGTCGACTGGATCCTGGTTTTTGTATCGTAATAGGCTTCGGTGACCTCTTCACTGGTGACTGTTTTGTTCTCCACCTTGGTGACATTTTCAGCCGTATGCTCCATGAATTCGGGCAGTTTTCCGAAAGGAACCGCCACCTGCATGGTAATCCACGCAACATCTCCTGATGTCAGCTGTTCGTAGGAAACGACGCGACCGCCCAACTCACGGGTCAGTTTCACCAGCGATTCATAGGTCTTTTTCAGATCGGAGCTTCGGAGGGCCAGCTCACCGTTCTGTATGAACTTGCGCTCGATTTTACCTGGTGGAAGAGGCAGGGGCAATGGTGGCTCATCCGGCAAAATTCCCGGGTACTCCCCGTCCTCTCCCCACTCGTCACCGGGCCGCCAGCTTTCAGGTTCCCTGGGGGCAGTATCCTTGGCTCCCTGACCCGCAGCGCAGCCAAAACCGATCAGCGCAACCAACAGGAGGGCCGTCACAAGGACAATCAAACGGATTCTTTTCTTCATCTTTTCTCTCCTTTATTGCCTGCCCTGGTTCCAAGACACTGGCAGGGAAGACAGGTGCCTGCCTACCCTAGAAGACGTCAAAACCAAAAACAGGTTACAGCCAAAGCTTAAGCCTGTCTTGCCGGCGCCGCAGGTGCCGGCGCCTTGACCACGGTAATCTCCAGGACCTCCTCATGCCGGTTGTGTACGTTCATCCGGACATCAACCGGGATCTTGAGCAGGCTGCCCTTGGGGTAATCGTGGATTTCCTGATCTTCCAGGCCGATGGACAAAGTCCCCCGCAGCACCGTCATATAGAGATTGCTGTTCGAGTAGTGGACCGGCAGGCCCTGGCCCTGGTTCAGCACCATCTGCATGTAGTGGACATTCTCGTCCATGACAATGGCTTTGACCGACTTATCATCGTTTTGGACCAGTTGGTAAACGGTTTCAATCATGTGATTCTCCTCTAAACTGATTCTTCCATCCTACTCGATCATCCCCCGGGCGAATCAAGCCGTCCGGACCTCATTCCAGACTCTTTCCTGAATAGCGCTCCAGTTCCTTGAAGAGTTTCTCGTTGCTCTTGTAAGCCTTCTTATAAATCCCTGTGTAGAGATCTTCATAAATGGCGACATTGTCAGCGTCAGGCCAAAAGACTTTTTCTTCGCGGGTCATGACACCGACCGCTTCCTGGTAGGAGTCATAAAAGCCCGCCCAAACCCCCGCGTTGATAGCCGCGCCGACGGCGCTGACCTCCCCGCTTGCCAGCCGGACCGCCGGCAGATTGAAAATGTCCGCGGTCAATTGCATGGCAGCATCCGACTGGCTGCCGCCGCCGACAACGGTCAGTTTTTTTACCTTGGTCCGGCTCTTGGCCTCGATCAATTCCAGGCCCTCACGCAAAGCGTAGGCGATGCTCTCCAGGATGGCCCGGTAAAGATCCACCTCCCGGTGGCGGTCGACCCAGCCGGCAATCATGCCCTTGCCGTGAGGATAGAGGCCGGGATGGATGGTCCAGAAGGGGAAGACGAAAAGCCCGTTGGAACCCGGCGGTACCTTGACTACCTCCTCATTCATGCGCTTGAGAAATTCTGGAAAACCGCTTTCTTTGGCGTACTGCCGGCAGAACCAGGTTACCAGCCAGTAACCCCGGTAAATACTGTATTCCGGATTCCAGGCATCGGGTATGCAACTGGCAAAGGTGTAAAACTTCAGCTTCTTGTCTTCGATGTGGTGCAGGGTGGTGGTGCCCAGGGTTGCCATGGTTCCATAACTGATAACGGCCTGGGAAGGATCAAAGACCCCCCCGCCCAAGGTTTCACACTGCTTGTCGCCGGCTGAGGCGATGACGGGCAGGCCGATCGGCAAGCCGCAGGCTTGATGGCCGGCTTCCGTGATCCTGCCGATTTCCTCTCCCGGTGCTACCAGGTCGGGCAATTGGTCACGCCTGACACCAAGAAATTTGAAAACCCCCTTGATGCGATACCAATCCTGCCTTTTGGCCTGGTAGGGCACGTAGCCCACCTGCATGCCGCGCGCGTCCCTGAAAACACCGCACAGTTTCAGGTTCAAATAGCCGGTCAGGGAGACATAGCGCTTGGCCCGGGCATAGATGTCGGGCTGATTGTATTTTATCCAGTTGAATTTGGACCGGTAGGCCACCATGGAGAAAAAAGCATAATCGTAAAGATAGATGGCCAGATCCACCCCCGTCAGTTCTTTTTTCAGCGCCTCCATGGCCTCGGGCGACCGCCGGGTGTCAACCCAGGTGATCCAGTCGCGCAAGGGCTGCCCATCATCATCCAGGGGCATGATATTATCCCGGTTGGCGGTGAAGGCCACAGCTTTCAGCTGATCCACCCGGCTGCCCAGCTGGTCCAGCACCTGGCGGATGACCTGGCAGCTGTCATCAAAGAATTGTTCCGCCGGCACCTCCGCCCAGCCTGGCTCCAGGCTGTAATAGGGCTGGCTGATCTTTCTGCCCCGGGCAATCTGGTTGCCTTCCCGGTCGAAAACAATGGCCCGGACACTTTGGGTCCCCACATCCACTGCCAGCACGTACGGCTCCTTCTGACTCATCTCAGTTCCTCCGCCAAACCAGGGTTAAAACGCTGCGTCATATGGACAGCATACCACCTGTAAGCCCTTGTTCTTTTACAATCAAGCCCTTCCATGCTATAATAAATCGCTCTCACATGGGAGCGCACTGGTTTCGACGGGGTCGTTGAGATCGGGAAAGCGGGTAGAGGATTCTCGTTGGCCTCTTTAAAAAACGGGAAACTTTTTATAATTGCCAACAAACCGGCACTTGCAGCGGCTTAACCGCTGCCGTCCCCGCGGTCAATCTGCTAGCCGCGTCAGGACGTCAGAAGCAGACCTTTCCCCTTAGGCAGGTCAAAGGGGGCTCCCGGCGGGCCAAGGTCTTGAGGCCCTGCCGCGTATGATCAGACTACCCGGCCATCAAGCTTGTCCGTGGACTTGGCGGGTTGGGGAAAACGGACCACGGACTGCACCCGGAGAAGTCCCTTTCAAGGTGATTTCGGACAGGGGTTCGACTCCCCTCGCTTCCACCAAATCAAATACCATCTATTGATAAAAGGAATTTTGTCAGCAGGTGGTTTTTTGTTTGTCAAAAAGTGCTTGATTTAAGCCGCTTTCGGGCTT
>JAAZGO010000006.1 GCA_012511175.1 Fastidiosipila sp.
CAGGCTTACACCATCACAATTGAGGCCAAGGAGTCTATGAGGATGCTCTAAGCCTTCCGGCTAGCCTGTTTGGAACTCAATGGCCTTCAACACGCGCGCGGGTGGCCTCCGTCATCCGCGCGATTGGCCTTTTATCGGCGCGGAGGTGGCCTTCTTTATGCGTGGTTTCCAGACGGAAATCCAAACGGGCGCATAATGTGTGAATTGTCAAACTGGAATGGACGTGTCTATAAAATAGCGAGAAGTGAACTTTCCAAATTTGCTGAACGAGGAGACGCAGACAATACAGGAATCTATTTTTTGCTAGGAAAAGATGATTTTAACGTTGATACGATTTATATCGGTGAATCGGAGCACATCTTAACTCGCCTTAAGCAACACCTTAATGACAGCCGATATTGGAATGATGCGATTGCCATTATTAGCAAAGATGATGTGCTTAACAAGGCACATATAAAATATCTTGAAAATCAATTTTTTGAATTTGCCAAAAATTCAGAGCGTGCAATTATCCAGAACCAAACAACTCCTACGAGATCCTCCATATCTGAATATGATGAAGCGATGCTCGCAGAATTTATCAGCAACACAAGGCTTTTGGTAAATGTGCTGGGGCATAAAGTATTTGACTCGGTGGAAGAAACAGTCATCAAGCAAGACGAACAGAGGATCCAATATTTACTCACTGGGCCACGTGGTGCGAATGCACAAGGTTATGTTGTGGTTGACGGTTTTGTGGTTATCGAAGGATCGGTGGTTGCGTACGAGACTGTCCCCAGCTTCCCAGATTCATATCACAGTCTCAGGGACTTGCTGATAAAAAGAAATATTCTCGACTCCAATTATCGTTTCATCCGCGATTACATTTTTACAAGTCCTTCAACCGCCGCAAGTATAGTTCTGGGCCGAGCCGCTAATGGAAGAACTGCATGGTGCACGGAAAAAGGAAAAAAGCTAAAAGACATGGAAGAACAGAATATGTCAAAATTGAACTAAGGGATACTTGGCCCCCAAGTTGTCAAATTTTCCGTCTCCATGGTAACGGGGATCGTCACTTCAAACGAGAGAGATAAATGTGCAAAATCTTTGACAGCACCCGATGGCGATCTATGTGCAAAGACTCAAAAATCATCATCAACTTCGGCTAACGCAGACATCAACTTATCGAACTGATTAACCAGCCAATCGAAATTCTTTCGATAACGTTCCGGATTGAATGCATCCGCCTTAATCTCATGGATGATTCTCTTTGATTTGCTGTTTTTGCGACTCACATCCCACTCAAGAGTTGAACCATAAATCACCTCCATTTCCGCTTTCATAGACTTCAACTTCTCAAAACGTTCAGTTTGGTAAATATGCAGGCCAATACGCAGATTCCCCGTCTTCATCACCTGGAAGAAGGCAATGTATTCACTGCTGCCAATCGAGACGTCATAAGTTCTCGATTGACTCGCTTGCCTGGAGCCTATATCGTTGCTCCTGCCAGTCGATTGACAATATTCAACAAAATGGGTCCAGAACTTCAAGCGTTCCATTTGCAGGTCATTCAAATCTTCTGTTTCGGCTAGATATTCATAGTCCCGCTCTAAGTCAAATTCATAGGAAGGTTTAGGTAACTCAGGCTTTTCATCCCTGTATTCATTCACAAAGGAAATGTGGAGCAAAGCCTGCTTTTGTTCGTCGGTGAAACGCAGTCTCCATCGAATTTCCATAAAGCTCAACAGTCGAAGGCCTCTGTCCATGATGGAAGATGCCGTCCAATCTTCTTCCTGGGCGACCTCGATTTCAGAGTGTGATCCATTCATATAACCTCTCCTCTTTGACGAAGAGTGCTTTTTTTCAGGGAAGCTATCATTTTGCAAAGAAGAATTAATGCTCTGAGCGAGGGGTAGAAGATTGCCCAAACTGCCGGACAAAAACTTGATTTCGTCGTCACTGAAGTGTCGGAACTGATTTCGCCAGTACCATTTGTTAGGGGTCTGGGGCAAAATGTGTTCAATGGTGACCTTATCTTTTTCAGATTTCGAGAACTGCTGCCAAAACACCTTAGGCAGATTGTTCTTTACGGAAAGATGGCTTTCGTATTCAAACAAAAAGTAGCGTAGATCCCGCCAAGCATAGAAACCTGCATCATTTTCAAATCTTTTGTCAGTTCTGGCCATGAAGTTGGAAATGATGGGATGCAAAACGTCGTCGGTCTTCTGTCTCAAGTCATCCGCCAGCGCGGTCAAATTTGAATTGTCCTGCGCCAGCTCTCTGGCTTTATTGTAATAAAACGCGCTTTGATAGCTTGGGTTGAATCTGGCCATCCGGAAGTTAAGGAATATAAATCTCTCAATCTCTTTCAAAAGATAAATCCTCTCCTCTTGGGTGACTTGATTCCCCAGTGACAGAGCGACCGCAACCAAAGGGCGAAAGTAACCCATGCCCAGTCGGTCAAGCTTGTTTATCCATTCCTTCTCATTTTCAGAGAGTTCTTTACTGTCGCCAGGGAAAAAGGTGTAATACCAATACTCGGAAAATTCCTTCAAGCTGTTAACGTAGTCTTTGATCTCTTGAGGTGCGAGGTCGCTGACCAAGTTCACATCGACTTCATCATGATCATAGAGTTCATCATCCGAATAGTCCTCGTCGGAAAGTTCAGGTTCTAAAATTTCATTTTCCACTAAGACAGGATGCTTTTCAAAAACATTTTTTGTTGAAAATTTCTCTAGCAAGAACCGGATGTAGTCATCACCCTTACGACGGGTGTACTTGAAGTAGCTCGTCCAGTGGTTCCTCAGCAGTTCATCATCATGCAAGGGGTGGTCTCTATTTCTTCCCAACTGGTAATAAATTTCTTTCCAAGCATTGTTGATATTGTCTCTCAGTTTACTTCCATCCTGCCTATCGAGTTGCCCGGAATCGTATAGGGTGGTCAAATAAATTAACCGGTTTTTTAGGAGCTCCAAATTACTCAATTTTTTGCCACGGTTATTCATGGTCTCGAAAGCAACAAAAACATCATAGTCGTCTTCGATCTCGTGCAGGTTAAACGTCAGATTAAGTGTTAATTTTTTATATAGGCTCTCGATTGCAGTCAACCCCTCTTCTTGATATAGAGCTTTGAGATTGGAGGAAAAAAATCTCTTTGCGAACATCAGGTTCTGCGTGTAATAAGTTTCATCAATTTTGCCACCATAAGGTTCTTCAAATATCCGATGTTTCAGGTAGTTATAACTCGGGTTGTCTCGCTCATACCCGAATTTATAAGTTTTGATAAGATTTTCAGGCGGCCTCTCTTTGACGATGTACTTTTCTTTGATGGATCTAACCGATTCAAAACCGATAAACATTTCATCTTCTAGTCTATCTTGGTTCTCGTCCAGGTTCTCAACCAAACGAATGATCTCGTAAATGAGGATGGAGAAGGTCGTTAATCGCTGTTGGCCGTCAACAATGTGATAGGCATTATATCCAGATTCAAGCAACCAACTATCATCTTTAGAAGTGAGCAGAGCCTCTTTGCCTATTTTCTTCAAGGACAATAAGCCTGTATAGTGATACCTTTCATCATGGAGGTTAAGCAAATCTTCCCAGAAATCTTCAAGTTGTTCTTTTTTCCAGGCATAACCTCTTTGATAATCGGGAACCCGGAAGAGCCGATTCGGATATAGTGAAGAGAGGGGGTAGAGCTGACTTGACATGGAACAACCTTCTTCCTTTGATGCCTTTTCCACTAGTATAACAGTCTCGGCGCCAGGCATCTCAGCTGTTTGGTTTCATGTCTTCCAGGGGGCCGGGGGTATCTCATTTCTCGGACGAAAAAATGGGCTATCTGGTGTAGAGTGACCCCATAAGTTGGACAAAAGGATCTAACTTGTGACTGTTTGATCCATTCCCGGATCACCATCTTGACTTAACAAGATGACTAATTCATGACAGCATTCACGATTCAAAGGCGAGCTGGCCGTATTGCGGCAGACCAAAAATTAACCGTAAAAGACGGCGACATAAACGCCGTCCTTTACCACTCCAAGAGTATCTTGCTTATGTCCTTTGTTCCCTTCTGTACATGATCAGAGCCAGTGTACCCACCAGGCCGAAGACCAGGAGCCCCAATAACGGATAAGTAAGATGGACGCCTGTCGCGGGGGCCCCTTGGCCCTCCGCACCGGCAAAGACCGCGAGGGGAGAAAGTTCGGTGACCGTGAAGGTTGCACGACCGTTCTGAACGACCGTTGTGTAGGTCTTGAGTCTACCCTGAGCGCAATGCAGGATATCCACCTTCTTGCCGTTATACGTGGGATCGACTGGAAGACTAATCGTCAGCTCACCCGAAAAAGCCTGGGTAAGCGAGATATCCCAGTGCAGCAAAAGGCTGTCAACCTCATTCTCCGCTCTTTTCCGGATGGCGTCACAGGCGGCGCATTCTCCCGGATCATGCGGCTCGGCCTCCGTGACGACCAGCTCGGCATCTTCCCGGATATTGCCGGAGACAGAAATGCCTGTCTGAGGGTCGGTCAAGGTCATAGGGAGGTGCTGGGGCTGATAAGGGGCGATCACGAAAGAGCTGATTTCGCCGGCAGCGTGGGTCGCCGTTTCTTTGACTCGGACCTGATAAGTGCCGTCCCCAAGCCCCGTGAGTGCGCTGTCGGTACCGTCAAGCCAGAGGGTGTCTTCAGGGCCTTTATATTCCATGGCACTGGTCACGCCCAGAAGGCTGCCGTCATTGTTCGCCAAAGTTGTGCAGTCGGTCTTTGAAACACCGGTGACAGCGGGGCCCGCCGCTTTCGTTACAGGTGCGTTTGTCACGGCGGTCAGGCTTCCTGTCTGAACATCACTGGTCACCCGGCAGCTGATGATTTGCCCGATATCTGTCTCAATCAGGGTATAGGCCGGTCCGGTGACCCCATCGATCGCGCTGCCTCCGCGCAGCCATTGGTAAGATAAGGTGCCAGTATTGTTGGTGATGGCACTTGTGTCGACGGACAGGGCCTCACCGAAGACAGAGGATCCCGTCAAGGATACAAACCCGTCAAGTGCCTCCGGAGTCCACTTGGCGTAGAGGGTCAGGTCTGAGGTGACTGTGTCATTGTCGAAATCCCAAGGATCGGTTCCATCAGCTTCCTTGGTCCAGCCGTCAAAGGTGAAGCCGATTTTTTCAGGGTCCGTGGCTGGCAAGGTGACCTTCCCGTCCTGCCTGACCTCCTGAAAGTCGGGGATCGGTAGGCCGCCCGCCGTGTCAAAGTCGACTCGGTAAAGATTGGCATAGGTTGCTGTGACCACGACATCCTGGCGGTTTATATAGGCCCTATAGCGGTTGGGAACCCTTGGATCGGCAGTCAGACTGACGCCGCCGCTTTCGAGGACCCATTTGTCAAAGACCTGTCCGGCCGGCGCGGGATCCGGATCGATGTAGAACAGGCCTCGGTAAAAGAAGTATTGGCCGCTGCCCGTCCCATGGTTGACCGTCAGTTTATAGGTGTTGTTGATAGCGGCGGTCCCCTCACCCCAAACCGTCGGGTCAAAATCAGAGGTAGCCCGGATCGTAATCTTCCTGGACTTTTCATCCCAGCCCACGGTCAAATCACCTTGCTGGTTTATGAATGTATCCGGGCTGGTATTTCCGCTGATTGACCACGACACCTTTCCGGCATCCGGGGGGAGGCCTTGGTGCTGGCTCACTTCCGCACTGACGATCTTGTTGCGGGTGGTGCCGCCATCGATTTGTTCGTTAAGCGTGAGGTGCACATGCACACGCACCCAGTTGATGCCAATATTCCAGGTGGCATAGAAGGTCTGTTCGGTTTGGAGTGCGAAGACTTCGTCACCAACGTTGTAGAGGGAACCTGTCAATGGATTGTTCAAACGCCAGCCGCCAAAGTAGGGCCTATCATCCGGCGCGCTGAATTGAGGTTCCGGCAAAGGATAGTAATTGGCCTTCGGTGTCACGACTGTTTCCATTGTGCCTGTGCCGCCATTGGCATCAAAGTGGACGGTGTACATACGCTTCATCTGGACGGTAATAACAATGGGTCCCGTGACATTTTGTCCAAAAATCTCCAAGTCACCGGTGTTGCTGTTATAAGTGTAATCGGTAAGATAAGTTAGCGACGTTCCATCGACCGTGACTTGAGCGGTGTCCGATGGCAAAGCAAAGTGGGTTTGAGGCAGAAGTTTCCCCGTGAAAGCTTGGCCGTGCGTTGCCACGGGACTGCCTTCCCAGTCGGCTCCGCTGACAAGAACCGGATATTGATCTTCGCCGATCTCTGTCCATTGGGCGTAAAGGGTCAGTGACGAGGTCGGTGGAAGATTAAAGCCATAGGTAGGGGATGTGACCTCGGGTCCTGTTGTCCAGCGGGTGAAGACGTAGGCCGGGTCCGAAGCCTCAGGGGCAGGTGGGATGGTGGCAGACATCAACGAGGTTCTGTACTGAGAGGAGGGCAGGGTGCCTTCCACCAGGTCCTGCTCGTTGGCATCAAAAGTTATTTTGCTGAAATTGACTGAGGCATGGGTGGTGGTGCCATTTGCCGGGGATATAGTCCTGAAACGCTGACCATGGACTTCAAGATCATAAACTCCCGCTGGCAGCTGGACCGAGTATTGACCGTTGTCCTTGTTGGTGAATTCATAGCATTCAGTCGAGTCGCTCCTGGATCTTGCGGTGATGACGGCATCAGTGAAAGGCGCCCAATCGACAGTGACACCCAGATTATAGGTGGGCCAATTGAGCCAGCGGGCATGAAGGATCAGATCGCTGTTGACAGGATCGGAGAATTTCCAATCAGTGTAGGAGTCATCGTAGTCTAAAAAGACCCAGCGACTGAAAACAACCTTCTCTCCTTCAGGTACTTCCGGGTCTGCAGGCCTTGCAACCGTACTTCCGCGGGGGATCGTCCGGATAAGATCCGGATAATCATAGCCGGGCTTAAAGATCACGGTGACCTCATCCGGAGGTTCAGCCGCAACAGGGATGGGGCTTTGATTAAACGTTGCCGCGATGGCAATGAGGGGAAGCGAGGCGGCCAGCATCAAAAGGCACAGCAAGGTAGCCGGAACCGTCTTATTCATCTATTAAGTCCTCCAGATTCACTCTTTGATCACAGCGCGGAACTGTGTAGCCGGAACGGCTGATCAGGGCCTTTGCCGACTCCCAGTCCTGATGTGCGGATAAGAGTAATCAATGAATCGGACTGACTACCTTCTCGCAGTATAAGCCATGGAGGCAGTTGCTGCCATGCATTGATTGAAAGTGTAGCAATTCAAGAAGACATCTCATCCGGCGGGCAAGCCGCGACAGAACTTGACAGATATGGCCATTGTCGATGTGAAAAGTTGTCGATGCCGCGGTGACCGTTAAACAGAAACAACACAGAAAGTGACCTTTTGCCTTCCACCCCTCTGCCTGGCTAATCGTTTTTTTGTCAGGCTATAATAGAAAAACGGATTGCTGGACGCCGGATTGATCACATGAGGGGAGCACAAATGTCAGCTGACTTTTTAGGCAAATTTTTGGGCAGTGCTTTCGGGATCGCTCTTGTGGTGATCCTTGTCCTGGCGATCGCTTATGGTCTCATCCGGCGCAGACTGCGACAAACCGTTCTCTTCAGCCTGATCGGAGCCCTTCGAAAAGAGTTGAAAGGCGGCCAGGTTGACATGAGCCTGGAAAGGCCCCGATCCTTAAGTGGCCTGGACCGGATCTATCTGCCCCAGATCGAAAAGGCCTTTGGGTCATTCAATCTGGAAGAATTCAGAAGTCATGCGGAGGTGCTGCTTTTAAGTGCCCTGGAGTCTGTCAAGCATCAAGATTTGAGCCTGCTTTACCAAGCGGGTCCAAGTTACAGGGAGCAAATCCATCAAGCCATCCGGGCCATGAAAGGCGCCGGTCAAAGCCTGCGGGTTGAACAAGCGAAGATCCACAAGACTGTCATCAGTGCGTTTAAGCACCGGGCGTCGGCATCGGAGATTATCTTCCAGTCAGCCCTGGAAGCCCGGATTGCCCTCTTGGACCGGGAGGGCAAGATCATAAGGGGCAGTCTGGATCACTTGAATCAACTGCGCTTTGACCAGACCCTGATTCATGTCATCAATCCGGACCACTATCAGGAAACCGATCAAAGACTATTAACGGCAAACTGCCCCAACTGCGGAGCCGTCTTGAATCCACACAGTGAAACCTGTGCTTATTGCGGAAGCCATATTGACTTCATTCCGAGTCGGGTGTGGCTATTCTCAAGCTTGAAACAGACATAAGCTCCCAGAAGGTTAGCTAAGCTAAGCGAAACAATAAAAGATATAATAAACAGAATTGAATGGAAGTGACTTCCATCGAGTGAAGGGTGTTTGCTGAGAGATCTCGGGACCATCGGTTCATCGGTAATGATCAAAGACCTGTGAGGGCGGCTTTATGGCTGATCAATTGATCGTCATTTTAATTATCCTGGCGACCCTTTACCTCTTTGTTGACGGAAGAATCCGCTATGACTTTGTCGCTCTCCTGGCGCTGGTGGCCCTGGTCCTGACCGGAATGATCGATGGGAAAGAGGCCTTTAAAGGTTTTGGCCATCCTGCTGTGATCACCGTCGCGGCCGTTTTGATCATTTCCAGTGCCTTAATCAAGACAGGCGCCATTGAAAAGCTGGTCGCTCTGCTTGGCAGGGGAAATGACAGTATTCGGCTGAAGATTTTCAGCCTCATGTCCATCACAGCCCTGCTGTCCGCCTTTATGAACAATGTAGGTGCCCTGGCTTTAATCATGCCCATCTGCATGACGCTCGCCAAAGACAAGGACATCCCGCCCTCCAAGCTCTTAATGCCGGTTGCCTTTGCCTCTCTGCTCGGGGGCATGATCACGGGGATCGGGACCCCGCCCAATCTCATCATCTCCACCTACCGGGTTCAGGCAGGATCCGATCCCTTTTCCTTCCTGGCCTTCACGCCTGTTGGATTGACGGTCGCTTTGGCAGGCATCCTGTTCACCTCCCTGATTGGCTGGAAATTGATTCCTGTCCGAGGGTCATCAAAGCTTGAAGACAGGTTTAACCTGGATAATTATCTTTTTGAGCTGATCGTGACGGAAGCCTGCCCAAGCCAGGGGATTAAGCTGAAAGATTTTCAAGGCCTCTATGGGGAGTCGGTCAATGTCGTCAATATTATGCGGGAAAGCGATCAGATTCTCTCACCGGGTGCCAGTCAGAAGATCTTTCCCAAGGACTTATTGATCGTCAAATCCTCCTCTGAAAGATTGAATGACCTGACCCGTAAAAGTTGTCTGCAATTAAAGGGACCCAAAAGTCAGAAGCTGATTTCCGAAAACAACCTGCGCTCCAGTGATATATCCCTGGTTGAAGTCGTTTTGAGAGATGATTCCCCTCTCATCGGGAGGACCGCGGTCGAAACCCAGTTGAGGACAAGGTACAATGCCAATTTAATTGCCGTGTCCCGCAAGGGCACCGTCAATGTTGAGCGGCTAAAGTCCTTGAAATTCAATCGGGGGGATATCCTTTTGCTGCAAGTAGCCACCTCTTCCATGGATGATGTCTTCAGCAAAATAAGGTGTCTGCCTCTGGCCCAAAGGGAGACCGGCTTGAAAGTTTTGGACTCATCAAGGGAACAGACGATCACGGTCCTGATTTTTGGAATTTCAATCATCCTGACCGTTTTGGAAGTCATGCCGGTACAGGTCTCTTTTGCTCTGGCCAGCCTGGCCCTTGTCATGTTTCGGATCATCAGTCCCAGAGAATTTTACCAGGCAATCGAGTGGCCCACCATTATTATGATCGGTTCCCTCTTTGCCCTGGGAGAGGCACTGGAGACAAGCGGGGGTTCTGAAACCCTGGCCCATCTCATCTCCACGGCCTCTGCCTACTTATCACCTGGACTGATGCTGGCTTTAATCATGGCCATGACGGTGATCCTGACCAATATTGTGAACAATAATGCCGCGACCATTTTAATGGCTCCCATCGCCCTGCGTGTCGCTGCCTTGCTTGGCGCCTCACACGACCCCTTTTTAATGGCTGTCTGTGTCGGTGCCTCCATCTCCTACATGACACCCATCGGCCATCAATCCAACACCTTAATCATGGGCCCCGGAGGCTTAAAATTCGCGGACTATTGGCACTTGGGCCTGCCCCTGTCAATTTTGTCGATCGCAGTAGGAACCCCCATCATCCTCATGGTCTGGCCTTTGTAGACCAATGCCATTGATCCGATGGAATAGGAACCATCTCAGCTCTTCCCGATGACTCCTTTTCGGTACCAGGCACCGGCGTCGTTTTGATGCCATAGGTCTTGTTACCAAACGGATCTTGGAGAAGCAGACTGCTCACTGTTTTTCTAAGGTGATGCGGGGTCTTCTGACAGAGAGGCCAGTTCAAGAAAGAAGTCATGGATGGCATTCACTGCCCGGTAATCCATAAAACCGCTGGAATTGTCATGGGCGTAGACGCGTTCACCGGAGGCATACTTAATAAGCAGGAGGGAACCTAAACCTTCCGGCAGGCCATTGACCTGTCTGTCGATGCCGTTGTACCGGGGAAGGTCGTACTGGTCAACCAGTGTCTGCAAATCATCAAGGGTGGCAAGAGGGAGATCCAGCTGCAGACCGATGGGCTCAATCCCATTGCCATAAGCGCTCATTTGGTAGGAGGCATGATCCTTTTCGCGCACCAGCTGAAAAACGGCAAAGTCGTAGCCACCCTCCTGTATGGTGTTGAAATTGAGCTCACACTCGAATCGCAGGATTTCCTTTGACTGGATGGTCTTGGGCGCCTCCCAGGATTTGTCCCTCAAGCCACCCGGCATGTCTTCCTCTTTGATTGTTTCCTTGCCGGCACAGGAAGAAAGAAGCGACAAGACCAGCACCACACCAACTGCCAGGATCAGTTTGTTCATCATTTTCCCTCCTGCCGACCAGCTTAACATAAGAAGAGGAGACATCCCTTTGTTCTACAGTGATGATAAAGATTTTCGGTGCCTGAGGCCCCAGTTGAAAAGTTGTACGTTTTTTGGGAACCGGCGGTGGCTCATTTACCGGATGAAACAGATGTGGAAAGCATCCGGCAGCGCTGAGCGGCGCGGGTGATTTCGTTGCCTGACCCGGCCTCACAAAGACACCTGCCCTCATTTATGGTTCAATAAAGAAAGTCAAACGGAAAGTTGGCCCAGCCCGCATGATTCTATTCTTCATCCTCCTCTTTCTCACCCACATCCTGGAAGCCATCGCCGGCTTCGGCTCCCCGGCCATTGCCATCCCCATCCTGTCCCTGGTTCTGGGTACTGAGACCTCCGTTGCCCTCTTTTCTGCCGCAGGCCTGGTCCTCTGCTTGCTCATCGCCTGCAATGGCCGAAAACAAATCCAGTTCAAGGAACTCTTTTTCATGCTGGCCGCCATTGTCCCCATCATGCCGGTCGGTTACCTGCTCTTTTCCAGGCTCCGCCCTTATGAATGGGCGCTGCGCCTGGTCATGGGCCTGATCGTCTGTTTTGTCGCCGGCCGGGAAATCTGGCGAAAAATGATCAGGAAGGAGGCAGGTGATCCCCCCAAATGGTTTGTCTACACCACCTTCGCCATCGGGGCCGTTGTCCAGGGCATGCTGTCCATGGGCGGAGCCTTGATCAATGTCTATGCCCTGACCCGGATCAAGGACAAAAGCAAGTTCCGGGCCACCATGGTCATGGTCTGGCTGATCACCAATACCATCTCCCTCTTCTACCGGGTCTTTGTCCTTGATGTTTACACCCCGGCCATCTGGTTGAATGTCCTCTATTCCATCCCCCTGGTCCTGATCGCCTTTTTCATCGGCAACCGCCTCCACCAGGAGATCCCCAACGCCAAATTCGCCAACTTCGTTTACATGGTCCAGCTGGCAAGCGGTATCTTCGCAATCGCAGGGGGCTTCACGCTGAGAGCCTAGCGACTGATGGAGGGTGGTGACAGCATGTTACTTCCTGCATCCGGAGGATGAAATGCTTGAAATCAGCAGTGCATTGGCCCGGGCCTTGGTGAAAGAACAGTTCCCACAATGGGCAGAACTTCCCATCTATCCAGTAGAAGAAAGCGGTCACGATCATCGGACCTTCCATTTGGGAGATCGCATGAGCATCAGGTTGCCCAGCGAGGAAGCCTATGTCCCGCAAGTGGACAAAGAAGATCGATGGCTCCCTTACCTGTCGGATAAGCTACAAGTGCCAATCCCTATTCCTATAGCCAAGGGGCGACCCGGATCAGGCTATCTTTGGCCCTGGTCGGTCAGGAGTTGGGTCGACGGGAATACGGCAAGCCGGGAGAGGGTAAAAGATTTGGAAAAGTTTGCAATCGATCTAGCGGCATTTTTAACCTGCTTGCAATCAATTGACCCTTCAGACGGCCCTGCTCCTGGTGAACATAATTTTTATCGCGGCGGATCCCTGGCCGTTTATGATGATGAAAGCAGGGCCGCCATTGAGCGGTTCAGGGATGAATTAGATGCTTCGCTTTGCCTGGCGATCTGGGAAAGAGCGCTCTCGACAGCGTGGGGTGCAGAACCTCTCTGGATCCATGGTGACATGGACCAGGGAAATCTCCTGGTCGACCAATCTGGCAGATTGAGCGGGGTGATCGACTTTGGTTTGCTGGGCATCGGCGATCCTGCCTGTGATCTGGTCTTGGCCTGGACATTCTTTGACAGGAAAAGCCGCATAAGCTTCAAAGAGGCCGTGAATCTGGATGAGAACACCTGGGACCGGGCGCGGGGTTGGGCCCTTTGGAAAGCACTTATCAGCTATCATGCTGACCCAGGCAGCTCTTGGGATCAAGTTTCAAAAGAAAAGGCTACGCTGGCAGCTATTTTTGAAGAATTTTTATCGCCGGAGTGAGCCGGGGAATTATCTAGGTGTTGGATTCAATCCAAATGGTCTTTACCAGCGCGCGACACCAGCATCACTCCGTATCATCACCATCGGACCGGAAGAGGTACCTGTCTGTGATCAAGATGGGTTCCTGTCCGTTCCAGGCCTCAAAGCACAAGTCGTTGATACAACCGGTTCTGGCCATGCCGCGTGATGCTTCAGCTTTACCGGTCAGCGGCACCAATCAGTCACGTGATGTTAGGCGTCCTTTGTGGCCGTAAAAGTAACCATGGCTGACACTTCTTTGCCATAGCCTGTTTCATGGCTGATGTCCTTGAAGTGCATGTGGGATAAGAGCATCTCAAATTCCCGGATCCCATACCAATACAAAACCAAATGAGCTGTCTCCGTCATCATAACCTTCCCTCTTTGGATCAGTTCATATCGGTTGACAAAGGATGTCTTCTGGTTCAGCCAATCGATGTTTTCGCTGTGGCTTGTGAATATGAGTTCCCTGTCCTCGGTCATTGGAAAACGACTTGTGCTTGTCTGCCCCGCTTTGAAGGACACGGGCATTTCCAGGTCAAGGATGATTTGCCCTCCTGCATTGAGATGTTGATGGAAATTCCTAAGAACCTCTTTTACCTTTTCCCCGGGTAGAAGACAAAATGTTCCCGCGGGCATGATGATGGCATCGTATCGATGAGGCAAAGACAGATCTGCCAAGTCCTGCTCATACAGGAGGGCTTTAACCTGGTGTCTTTCCAAATTACTCCGGCATTGTTCCAGCATGTCTGCGGATGAATCCACGCCATCGACGGTATGACCCCTTCCGATTAAGGGGATCAAGATCCGCCCCGTCCCCACACCGGCTTCCAAAATACGGCCGGTCACCTTCTCACATTTTTTTGAATAGTAGTCAATATCCCCATCAAGGGAGCAGCCGACAGGCTTGGTCAATTCATAAAACAGGGTGCTTAAGTGTCCGTATTCTTTCGACATCCATCGTCTCCTGATAAAAAAGTCATCTTCTGCGGTTCCCGATCGCCGCAGCCCTCATGTTTTCACGCGCCTCTGGGCCATGCTGGAGGGCTAATGAAATTGTATCAATCTCAATGAGCCCAGATAAAGAGGACCTGGTATTTTGCTGGAGGGCGGGCAAGGAAATTGATATTATTAGATAATTAAAAAAAGTGATGAGACCGACCGGCCGGGGTCGCCGAGCCTGCCATCTGCCGGACTTGTGAGATGAGTGTATGAAGGTGCTAAGACAGATCTGAAGGAGAAAGGATCGAAAACCATGAAGTATGTGTGTGGTGTATGCGGATATATCTTTGATGAGGAGGCCGAAGGTAAGAAATTCGAAGAGCTGACTCGCTGCCCCAATTGTCACTCCCCGGCCTCGGTTTTCAAACCCTTGAAAGAAGAGGGGGAGGAAGCTTCAAAAGAAGACTCGGATTCCGGAAGGGTCTATCAGTGCGGCGTTTGCGGCTACATCTTTGATGAAAAGGCGGAGGGCAAGAAGTTTGAAGAACTGACCCACTGCCCCCGCTGCCATTCGCCTGCCTCCGTCTTCAAGCGCATTGACGGGGGAGAGGTGGCGGAAGAAGACCCGGCAAGCTCGAAGAGCGGGAGCCGGGAAAACTCCCACGACCTGGACTACGATAGCGAAACCATGAGGACCGACCCCGAAGAACATTACATGGATGACATCCATGAAATGGCGAAAGAAGGGAAGACAATCATTGGTTCCATGGGTCCTCGAGCTGTCAGGCCTTCTTGGGACGACATCTTCATCCTGGGAGCTCAACTGGATCCCATGCCCCTGGATGAGCACGCCCCCGTGGATATCACAACCGTAATTGGCAGACGCGCGGCCAAGCCCATGGTGCTGGACATGCCCGTCTACATCTCCCATATGTCCTTTGGAGCCCTGTCCAAAGAGGCCAAAATATCCTTGGCCAAAGGTGCGGCCATGGCGAAAACCGCCATGTGCAGTGGTGAAGGCGGGATCCTGCCCGAGGAAATGGAGGCGGCTTACAAGTACATCTTCGAATACGTGCCCAACCAATACAGCGTCACCGATGAAAATCTGCGGAAGGCCGATGCCATCGAAATCAAAATTGGCCAGGCGGCCAAACCGGGGATGGGCGGACAGCTGCCCGGTCACAAGGTCACCTCGGAGATCGCGGCAATCAGAAACCGCCCGGTGGGAGAGGATATCCTGAGTCCCTCCCGCTTCCCGGGGATTGAGAGTCAGGACGATTTGAAAAAACTGGTGGACAGCTTGAGAGAAAGATCCGGCGGCAGGCCCATCGGCATCAAGCTGGCTGCTGGCAGAATCGAAAAAGATCTGGCCTTTGCGGTCGGGGCCGGCATCGATTTTGTTACCATCGACGGCAGGGGAGGCGCCACGGGGGCAAGCCCAAAACTCTTGCGGGATGCCACAGGTCTCCCGACCATTTACGCCCTGCGCCGGGCCAGAAAATTTCTGGACTCCATCGGGTCAGATATCGAACTGGTCATCACCGGGGGCCTTCGGGTTTCCTCGGATTTTGCCAAAGCCATCGCCCTTGGCGCCGATGCTGTGGCCATCGCTTCGGCGGCCCTGATGGCAGCGGCCTGCCAGCAGTACAAGATCTGCCACACCGGCTATTGCCCCACGGGAGTGACGAGCCAGGATCCGGAACTCCGCAAACGGCTCCACGTCGACGTCGCCGGGCAAAGAGTCTACAATTTCCTCAAAGTGTCAGCGGAAGAACTCAAAATCTACGGGAGAGTCACGGGGCACGACAAGATCCACCAACTGACCTTGGAAGACCTCTGTACCGTCGATCGGGATCTGGCCGAATACGCCGATATTCCGCACGCCTGACCATGTTGACCTGAGAACTCAAGGGGCCGTCCCTTCACACTTTTTGTGTTTTGAGACAGCCCCTTGAATCAAATTTTCGTCCTTCGGCGGATAGAACTCCTAATCCCTCGTCACTGTCACCTCCGCCAAGGGCAGCCCACCCGACACAAAGGTATAGTAATCGAATCCATGAAGCTCATCTTGGAGCTGATCGATCCCAGCGCCGTTAAGGTTGTAGACTTCTCCAATGAACTGGATCGCTCCATCTGCCTTAAGAGCCACGCCATCGTCAGCGCGCTTCAGGTGGAAAGTACCCTTGAATTGGTTGAAAATGAGCTGGCCGTTCACTCCGAGCCCCAAGTCACCTGACGAGCGAATGTCAACGGAAGAGCTGCCCTTGAGCACCAGGTCACCCGAAACGTGGGTTGCATATCCGCTTGAGTACAAAGTCGAATTCTCAAGTTCCATATCGCTTTCGAAAAAGGCGCCCAGGCCTTCAGACTGGATGCGGACACTTGAATCGGTGAAGATCCATTTAAAGCTCCCGGGCCGCTGTCACTGAACAAGGGGATGACTTCTTCTAAGGGAGCCAAGTCCCTGTGAGCGAAACATCCAGCCTAATCGAATGCACGCTCCAGGGGCGGTTGGCGTAGATGGTCACGGTGTCGATGGACTTCAAGGTCAGGCCGGCCCCGGCGCCGACTCCCAGGACTGTAAGGGGCCGGTAAAGGCGGACCGTCCAGGCGTCAGGCGTGAGGTTCTCAAGCAGGCACCTCTTCAAAGGAAACGTTTGTCTGGTAGGGTGCCGTGAGGGATTTTTGAGTCGTCCCATCAGTAAATTGACCTTGGTTGGCGTCAAAAGTGACCGCCATATCCCGGAGTTCCCGATCATAGATCGCGTAAAGAGTCCGGTGGTCGGTGATGAAAAATGAGGTATAGTCTTCACCTTTTGTGCCGTCCGCCGTCCCGGACCAGCCGGCAAAGCGGTAATGGCAGTGTTCATCGCCCGGGTGTTGCGGGACTTCCTGGAAAGAGGCCATCGAACCGATCCGGGGTCCGTTTCCTCTTCCGTTTTCATGGCGGACACAAAGGTGACGATGTCACCATAGGTCTTTCGGTCCCTCAGGTTGATGGCGGCGGCGATGCCATTTTCAAATCAAACAGGCGCTTCAGATGCTCTTTCCAGGAAGTGATCCAGGTTTAAACCTGGACAAATCTTCAAAACGCTGCTGCAGGCCATTGATCCGCGCCAAAACGCACGGTACCCTCCTTGCCGTTGCGTGTGTTCTCCAGTTCAATTGCCCTATAATTTTAAGGCACAAACGACCTCTCATCTTTCGACAGCCCCTCATAATGCAACCTGGCTGGACATACTTTATTACCTCATGGGAACGGGAAACAGCCGGCATGGGAGCTCAAAGCGGCAGTGCTCAACCTACCTATTTTGTTGGTACAACCTGCAAAAATATAATCGATATATTAAACGGAAAGTTGATTATCGTAACAAAATTATGTTAGCATCTACTCGTCAAGTCAATTGCTGACGATGTTTGACGTTTCAATTGATTGATCTGGCCGTTTTGTGCCGGTTCTATATAAATACAAGGTGTTCACATCGCTTCCGTTTTGTTGTGAGTGCCGGGAAACAAGGTTCAGAACAAGGCAGTTGCGGCATGTGACTGTATTGGCACGCAATGGCGTGGCTGCACGGAGAATGGGGAAAAGGAGGGTTTGAATGTTCCTGTCTGGTTGACGGCATGCACGGATCATGACGGTAGGCAAGGCAAGAACATACGGGCCTCTTTTTTTGGCCAAAACTGACTGGCCAGAACAAATCATAAGGAGAGAATTATGAAAAAGACAACGATTGCAATTTTGGCCTTGATGCTGCTCCTGATGCTCATCGTTACAGCCTGCGCACCAAGCACACCGCCTGAAGAGGAACCTGAAAAGACTTTCACCAGTGCCATCTTAATACCCGGTACATTGGGGGACAATCCCATTTTTCAGATGATGGTGGGAGGTGCGGAGGAAGCTGCCGCAGAGGCGGGATATGACAAACCAAAGGTGGTCGAGGGCGGCGATGATTATGCGGGATACGGAAACCTGCTCCTGAGTCTGGCGGAAGCTAAATCATATGACCTTTTAATCACCTACACCGACAGCATGGTTGAAGATGTACTGAGCATCGCTGAAACTTTCCCTGAGCAGAAGATTCTGCTTCTTGATGGGGATATTCCTGCCACAGGGCAGAAAAACCCTTCCAATGTCTACTCAGCCCGTTTCAAGAACGAGGATCTCGGTTATCTGGGGGGATGTTTCGCTGCTCTTATTACCAAAAGTGACTTGCCAAATGCCAATGCGGATCTCAAAGTTGGACTGATCTTCACGGACATCTATCCCACATGGAGCAATTACACCCAGCCGGGATTTGAGAACGGCGTCAAGGCTGTTGATCCCGAGGTGGAAGTTGTCTTTTCCGTGGTGGGCAACTGGGTCGATCCCCTCAAAGGGGCTGAAGTTGCCAGGGCACAGTTCGCGCAAGGTGTGGATGTGGTCTGGTTTACGACAGGGGCATCCACCTACGGAGCTGTCGATGAAGCGAAAAGGCAGAACAAGTACGCGATATGCAGTGATAACAACGGAATCGCGGACGCGCCCGAAGTCATTCTGGGTTGTACATTGATCGAAGGCAGAGAGTCGGCAAAAGACGCTTTCATTAAAGCCTACAAAGGTGAGCTGCCCTACGGCACTGCTGATGTAATGGGAGCCAAAGAAGGTGTTGTAAGCTTCACGTTCGATGATCCAAGCTATCTGGAGAAAGTTCCGAAAGATATCAGGGACGCGATGGAAGCCATCTACAAAGATTTGGTTGACGGGAAAATTGATACGCTAGCAAAATAACGGACATTGCCATGAATGTCGCTTGGTACTCCTGTTGTCTTAAGGAGGTTTTTGGTTGTGCAAAACTTTTTGGAAATGACGGGAATCTGCAAAACCTATGAGGCCTACGGCACGCAAATCAAAGCACTGGATGATGCATCCATCAGCGTGAAAAAAGGTACTGTTCATGGGCTTTTGGGGGAAAATGGTGCGGGCAAATCCACCCTGATGAAGATCCTTGGCGGTGTCGAAAAGATGGACGCCGGTTCCGTTCAGTTCAACGGCCGGGAAGCAAGATTGAGAAGTGCTTCCCAGGCCGCCGAACTCGGTATCGGGATGGTTCACCAGCATTTCAGCCTGATTGAAGACTTTACCGTGGAGGAAAATGTTGTCCTGGGAATTGAACCAACACGTTTTCCTGGCGTCATTAGCATGAAAGAGGTGCGCGAAACTTTATCCCGGATGGCACAGGAATGTGGCTTCAAGCTGGATCTTAAGGCAAAGGTAGGCAGCCTTTCCATGGGACAGCGCCAGAAGGTGGAGATCTTGAGACTCCTTTACAGCAACTCAGAATTGTTGATTTTTGACGAGCCTACTTCGGTGCTTATCGAGCAGGAAGTTGAGAGTCTGCTGAGGACCATCGCCTTGCTTAAGGCCAAGGGGAAAACAATCATTTACATCAGCCACAAGGTGGAGGAGATCTTGAAGATAACCGACGAGGTAACTGTTTTGCGTTCAGGCAAAACAGTTGCCCGCGTCGCGACCGAAACAATCAACGCCGAAAAAATGGTACAGATGATGGTCGGTAAACACATCCCGCTTGAAGTGGAGAAAGAACAACAGGCGGCGGGAGATGTGCTGCTGGAAGTAAAAAATCTGAGCATTGATAATGGTTTGATCCAAACGGTCAAGAATGTCTCCTTTGAGCTGCGGGCCGGTGAAATTGTTGCTGTGGCAGGCATCAGCGGAAACGGTCAGCAGGAGATGATCGAAGCCATCCTGGGCTTCAGGGAGCCCGCCAGTGGCCAGATCTATATTGGAGAAGAGGAAGTGACGGGACTGACCCCGCGTCAACGCAGACAAAGGGGGGTCTGTTATATCCCCGAAGACAGGATCCAGGTCGGTTCATGTGCCACAGCCACCCTGGCTGAAAACATGATCGTGGATCGATATTTCGAGGCACCCCTGGCCAAACGGGGCTGGATCAATCTCAAAACGATGCATGCGCTGGCACGGGAACTGGTCGCCAAGTATAAGATCAAGACTGCCAACACTGACTGCATGATCGGAACCTTATCCGGCGGCAATATCCAAAGAACTATCATCGCCAGAGAATTAAGCGCGGATCCCAAGCTTCTTTTTGCATGCGAGATTACCATGGGTCTGGATGTCGAGTCGTGCCGATACGTTTACGACATGCTGCTCAACATGCGGAGAGAACAAAAAGCAGTCCTGCTCTTGTCAAGCAATATCAACGAAGTGATGAGCCTTGCTGACAGAATACTCGTCATTCATGAGGGGGAAATTGTTGCCCACTTTCCCCGAAGTGAAGACTTCAACAAGGAGGAGTTGGGTGAATACATGCTTGGGCTCAAGGTTCAGGACCGCCAGTTGAAGGAAGTAAGCTAAAAGGCGTTGAGAGGTAGTCCGTCGTGAAAAAAATCAAACAACATTTGACTCAGATTCTCGTGATCGGGTTCGGCTTGCTGATGGCCTGCATCGTGATCCTGCTCACCAGCAAGGAACCTTTTACCGCCATAAAATACTTCTTTATTGGACCCTTCAGCAGCCGTTACTTTTTGGGCAACATGATCAGCTATGCCATCCCCCTGATTATTACAGGGCTTGCCGCCTGTGTTTCTTTTTCAGCGTCGGTTTGGAATATGGGACTTGAGGGACAGATGTATTTTGGCATGTTGTGCGGTACCTACGCCGCTTTTCAGCTCCCTTCCATGCCGGCTGTCATGGCAGTTCCCTTGATTTTGGTGGTGGCTTTTGTCGCGGGAGGAAGTGTTGCGGCCCTGTCCGCCTTTTTGCAGCAAAAAATGCGGGTGGATGTCATTGTGTCCTCTTTGTTGATCTCCAATGCGGTATTTTATCTGGTCAACTTTATTCTTGAAGGGCCCTTCAATGACCCCACCTCGGGTGCGGGCATCACCTCACCCCGCTTCAACTCCAAATTCATGCTCCCCCGCATTCTGGCTCCATCGGAGCTCCATGCCGGCCTGTTTTTTGCCCTCCTTCTGGTGGCAGTCATCCACATCATGATGAAGCACAGGGTGCTGGGCTACGAAATCGGGATTACCGGAAAGAATCCTTTATTCGCGCAGTATGGAGGAATGAATGCCCCCAAGGTGGCAGCCCTGGCCATGTTACTCAGCGGCGGTTTGGCCGGACTCGCAGGAATGACTGATATCCTGGGCACCCAGGGACGCATGTTGGCCTACATGAGCGGCTTCGGCTGGGACGGAATTTCTATTGCCCTGATTGCACGCAACAATCCTGTTTTCACAGTTTTTGTGGCTTTCTTTTTTGCCTTGTTGCAAAAGGGCGCGGAAAATGCCTCTCTATTCTCAGATATTTCACCTGACATTGCCCAACTTATTCAGGCAGCCATTTTATTTCTGGTGACCGGAGAGGCACTTTTCAGTTTTTCAAAAAGACGTAAAGATTTACGAGAGGCGATGAGGTGACTTCGTGCTTTATAATCAGATCAACAGCTTTCTATTCACAATCGTCGCGACTTCCACGCCCATCTTATTGGCCTCACAGGGTGGTTTGCTAACTGGCATGAGCGGTATGTTCAATGTGGGGCTGGAAGGAATGATGCTGATGGCAGCTTTCTTTTCGGTCTTCACCTGTAACGCCACTGGCAGCCTTGTTTTGGGTTTGGGCGCGGGCGTCGGCGTTGCCATGCTGGTGGGTTTAATGATGGTCTTTATTTCGACCAAGCTCAAAGCCGACATCTTCGTCGTGGGCATCGCTACCAATTTGCTATCAACAGGGCTGACAACCTTTCTTGGAAGTTGGCTCCTGGGACTCAAAGGCACGCTGCTTTTCAAGGATGCCCCCCGGTTGGCTCTTTTGGATATTCCGCTGATCCGCGACATTCCTTTGCTGAATGGTTTTCTGAACGGCCACCACCTGATCGACTACCTTGGAATTGTACTGACCATTCTGCTCTATCTGATCGTTTTCTACACGACCTTTGGACGCCATTCGATGGCTGTCGGCATCAGCCCCTGGGTCGCGCATGCGAGGGGGATCCCGGTGGATAAGATCAGGTACTTGTCCTATCTTGGATGCGGGTTGTTTTGTGGTTTGGCCGGAGCCGCCTTGTCACTGCCCATCGGCGCTTTTATGGGTGGCCCTGTTGGAATGACTAACGGCCGGGGCTGGCTTGCCATGGCTGTCGTTGTCATTGGAAACAACAATCCGCTGAGGATACTGATGGTGGCTTGGGCCTTCGGAGCAATCTCCGCTGCAGCGGACATCATCCAGGCAACAACCCATTTCTCCCCCCGCCTGCTGATGGCCTTTCCCTTCATAGGCGCACTCTTGATCACGATGCTTTATTCCATGCGGAAGGGCAAGGGCGGTCCCGGAACAAGCGGATTGTAGGCCATCGACATCAAATGATAAGGAGTGACAGATGATCCTGGTAAAAAACGTTTCCTTTATGGTTTGCCATGACGATGAGATCAAACATGACCTGGATCTTTTAATCGAAGGGAATACTATCGCGGCGATTGGAACAGATCTTGTGCAGGATCCTGATCGCTGTCACACGGTCCTGGATGGGCGGGGGAAACTGGTCATGCCGGGATTGATCAATTCCCACACCCATTTATGGCAATCATTCCTCAAGGGGAAAAGAGATGATCTGCCATTGACTCCCTGGTGCGATGAGATCATCTTGCCTTTCCTCAAAAAGCTGACTCAGTGTGATGGGAGGAAAGGCTCGGGAGAGATCTCCTATTTGTGGTCCATGCTGGGCGCTATGGAAATGGTGCGGTCTGGAATTACCACGGTCATTGACATGGACCTCGGCTTCCAATCCCATCTGATACCCCAGGCCTGGGTTGATTTGGGAATGAGGGGTGTGATTGCCGTTGAGATGTCCGACCAGTGGGGATCTTCAGCAGAAGGAGCCTCGATTGAAGATGAGATGGAAAACGTTCTGGATCTGGTCGAGCGCTGGCACCGCCCCTGGACAGGAGATAATCTGGTCCAGGTAGCCCTGGGACCCTCTGCACCTTTTATCTGCAGTGAGACTTTGCTGGCCTGGGTGAAGCAACAGGCAGAAACTTACGGGCTGGGAATCCAAATCCATGTCTCCGAGACAAAAGGCGAAGTGGAGGAGGCTCTCGCAAGATGGGGGAAACATCCCCTTGAGTATTTGGAGACAACGGGTCTTCTCTCCTGTCCGGTTTCTGCAGTCCATTGCGTGCACCTGACTCCACAAGAAATCGAACTGGCACGCCGTTACGCCGTTGTTCCCGTCTATTGCCCAAAAAGCAATATGAAACTTGGAAGCGGAGTTGCACCGCTGAAAGAAATGCTGGACGCTGGACTGGAGATCGCGTTGGCAACTGACGGAGCGGCCTCCAATGACCTTTTGGATCCCTTTGAAGAGATGCGGGCAGGTGTCATGCTGCAAAAAGCGACGCGCGAAGACCCCGCGGCAGCCAGCGCACATCAACTGCTCCGGATGGCAACCAGCGGGGGGGCCAAAGCCTGCAGGCTGGACGCTGGCATCATTGCGCCCGGGAAACTTGCGGATCTTGTCATCTTGGATTTTGACGCGCCTCATCTGCTGAGCTTTGATTCCGACCTTGTGCCGGCTCTGGTTTATTGTGCGAAAGCCGGTGACGTCGAGTCAGTCATCATTAATGGCAAACTGGTCATGCGGGACAGAAAGTTCCTCTGCATCGATGAAGACTTGCTCTATGATGAAATTGTGGCAGCAGGTCGTTATTATGCGGACGGTCAAGTCTGGGAATGAAGTGAATCCGGCAGGAGGGTGGACGCTTGTTTGAAGAACAATTTCAAATGGACAAAAGGTGCAGGACCTTACTGGAGCGGCTGTGGAATCACAGGGAGGACTACGGCCTGAGATTTGCGACACTCGGCTCAGGCGCGCAGATCGTTGATGCAGGTGTGGAAGTCCGGGGCTCCCTTGAGGCGGGGCGGCTGATCACTGAACTCTGCCAGGGGGGGTGTTGCACCACATCGCTTGATCTGACGGACATCGGGGGTATCGTCTTGCCCCGGATCACTGTCCAATCCTTTTTCCCAACCTTTTCAGCCTATAAATTGCAGGCAGCCCGCGATGTTGACGGAAAAATGGTATCAGGCCCCATCCGTCTTTGTTTGGAAACCAGCGAGCGGGGAGAACCTAACATAATGATTGAGCCAGTCAAGGCCTGCGGCATTGCCGTCGTCCAGTCCGATGACCTTCCTTCAGAGGCATGGGTCAAGTCACTGGCAAGTCAAAGCGGTCTCCGGCCACCGGATTTGACTCTGGTGGTCGCCCCCATCCTGAGTGTGGCCGGCGCCACGCAAATCGCCGGCAGGGTCAATGAGAATGTCATTTTTTCCATGGAACAAAGCATCGGCAGCGATTCCACCAGGGTTAAACAGTTGATCGGCAGTTCACCCGTTGCCCCTCTTGGAAAAGATCCCAACGACTATAACAGACCTTTCCCCGATGATCTTCTGCATTATGCGGGCAGGGCATATCTTGTTCTGGATGCCAAGCCGGAGGAAGACGTCCAGAAACTCGCTGACGCCCTGTGTTTTCAATCCACGTCTCTTTATGGCAAGTTTTTCGGTACGGTCCTTGAGGAGGTCAATGGTGTATTCATGGATATCCCCGGGCTTCTCGACATCAACAAAATTGCTCAGGTGACCATCAATGATCTGAATACGGGCATGCTCTACCATGCGGGTCGGCAGGAATACGCCCTGTTGAATGAACTCTTGACCCGCAGGTCATAAGCTGCATTTGCTCTCAGGTCAGCCAAAGCACGGAACCTTGTCAGGGCAGGACAGGATGCATGTTATGCTCATAGTTGAATGGAGCGATCGATGGCGGTATTTCCTGATGAATACATCGAAAAGATTTACGCCGGCTGGCTGGCGAAAGTAATTGGCGTCAGGCTTGGCGCGCCCATCGAGGGCTGGACTTACGACAAAATCCGCCACACCCTGGGTCAGCCAGACGGTTACGTTGCAAACTACAGGAATTTCGCAGCGGATGATGACACGAACGGCTCGATTTTTTTCCTGAGAGCTTTGGAGGATAAGCCACCCGGTCAGCCTTTGGAACCCGCTCATGTAGCGACAGCTTTGCTGAATTATGTTCCTTATGAGCACGGATTTTTCTGGTGGGGCGGTTACGGCGTATCGACGGAACACACGGCCTACCTGAATCTGCAAAATGGAATCCCGGCACCGCGCAGCGGCAGTGCCGAACAAAATGGCCTCATGCTTGCGGAGCAGATTGGCGGGCAAATCTTTATTGATACGTGGGGGTTGGTTGCCCCCGGCAACCCTGATCTTGCCGCATGCCTGGCGGAAGCGGCAGCAAGTGTTACACATGGGCAGAATGGAGTATTTGGCGGTGTTTTCATTGCTGCCGCTATCAGCGAAGCTTTTGTCGAAAAGGATATCGGGCGCATCATCGAAAAGGGCTTGGCCTATCTGCCCGAAGATTGTGAGTATCGCCGCGTTGTGAACGCAGTCATCGATTTTCATCAAAAAGACCGTGAAAAAAACCACGACCAAGCGAGCTGGGAAAATTGTTACCACTATATTTACAAACATTTTGGCTACGACAAATATCCAGGTGCCTGCCACATCATCCCCAACGCTGCCGTGATCATTTTGTCGCTGCTGTACGGTGAAGGTGATTTTTCAAAGACAATCACCATTTGCAATCGTTGTGGCTGGGATACGGACTGTAACGCAGGCAATGTCGCGACTATCATGGGCGTCCGCAACGGACTGGATGCCATCGATTACGAGAAGTGGAGAAGGCCGGTCAATGATCTGCTTATTTGCTCGAGTGTCGTAGGATCCCTGAATATCATGGATATTCCTTATGGGGCAGCCTACATGGTCAAACTGGCCGCCGCCATGGCCGGACAAGAACTTTCGGAGCCTTGGCGAACGATTGTTTCGCAAGCTGTCAACGCTTGCCATTTCGAATTCCCCGGTTCAACTCATGCCATCAGGGCGCGCTTGGGAACATCACACGCTGACTCAACCTATTCCGGCCCCCTGTCGATTATCAATAGCACCGAAACAGCTTTTTCCGGTCAACGTTCCTTGAAAATTGCCATCCCCGCCGTCCATGACTGGGAAGAATTTTTTGTGTACAAAAAAACATACTATCTTCCTGATGATTTTGATGACAGCAGGTATGACCCCTGCTTTTCACCTCTTGTGTACTCCGGCCAAACCATCAGGGGCGCAGCGATGGCTCCCGCTTATGGTTGCGCATTGTCTGTACAGCTTTACGCCCATGACTTGATCAACAATAATATTCTTCGCTCCGAAGCCCAGACCCTGGAAGCCGGCCAATGGAAAAGATTGAGCTGGCAGCTTCCGGCAGGATGCCCAACCCTGATTGATGAAATTGGCTTTGTCTTCAATGTCAGGTACAGATCGGACCGGCCTGTCCAGGCAGTTGCCTTTATTGACGACTTATTTGCAGAAGGTTGTCCTGATTACCGCTTGGATTTCTCCGACTCCACGATAGACGTTTGGAGTCAAACTCATAGAACATTGGCACAGTTTTCAAGGCTCAAGGGAAATCACTATCTGGACAATGGCCGAATGCACCTCTCCGCAGCGGATTTTGCTGAGATTTACACTGGCAGTCACGATTGGCGCGATTATGAAGTGACTTTTGAGTTAACGCCCTTGGCAGGACCTGAAGTCAGAGTCAACTTCCGGGTGCAAGGGGCAATGCGCTGCTACGCGGTCGCCTTCTTGGAGGGAGACCGAATTTGCCTGCTCAAGAACGACAGCGGCTATTCGTCCCTGCTAAGCCGGCCTTTCGTTTGGCAACAAGATGAATCCTACACCATTACCGTCCGGGCAAAAAAAGCAGCATACACGGTGTTCGTCAATGGTGAACAGGTGTTTTCTTATGTGGACGATCACGAACCTTTCTTATATGGTGCAATCGGTTATTCGGCATTCCGGGGCAGTCGCCTGTCCAGTCATGGTTTCAGCGTCAAGCCCATCCAAGAAGCATGCAGCCCAACGCAATAATCTGCATAAACCACCCTGCCTGAACCGTCTGCAGATCATACCCGACGGAGGAGGAACACTCTGTAATACAAGCAGTATCCGGGGGCTCACATTGAACTGTTCCGAACTTGGCTGCCAACCAAAAGATCTGATCACGAAGGAAAAAGGCAGCTGGTGTGTCTGGGTGATGCAAATGTGAGGTCTTTGCTTGCCGTTACTGCCAGCGTCAGATGACCGGAAAGAGCTGGGCCATTTTGACAAGGATTTGCCGGACAGGCTGTCACACCAAGTGAACCGGCCAGATCCGGCGAAGAGAGTGCAAAATCAAATTTCCTGTTCAGTTACAAAGCGAATATCGTGGGCGGGGAGTATGATCTTTTCTCGGTGCGCCCCATCGAGAATATGAAGTGACCTCCGCGATTGCACGGTCGCGGATTTGCCCATAGTCTTGCTGAAGAACACAAAAAGCGGAGATTACCGCGCACAATGGAGAGGTTACTATGAAGCGTATTGTTTCTGTTGGTATGGATATCCATACGACCGGCATCACCCCTTGCTGCTTGCAGCCTAATCGATCCGAAAAGATGCCTTCTTCAGCTAGATGGAGGTCAAGACATCGGCAACCGAAGTTTGGCGCCACCTGAATCGAATCAAGGAACGATACAAGGAAAAACAGGAGGGGAACTGCGCTTTATTTGTGGCCATAAGGTCGGGTGCATGGGCTGTACACTCTATCATGATCTGACGCGTTTTGGCATCGACTGTGTCATATCGATCAAACGGATGAATCGAAATCAGACAAGCGTGTTGCTTGACATGGGGTTACCGCACAACAGTTATGCCTTTGATGCTTGATACCGGTGTCTTGCGCCATGGCCGCCCTGGCAGGAGGCTATATCCCGGCACCAATTGTAGTATAATTATTAAACGCAGAATGTCTTATGTGACCGGCCATCGGAAGAGCAAAAAATCTGGGAGACAGAACCATGAATCCTTCCTATTGTCCCCGTTGCGGGAATCCTATGGCTGAGGAAGAGGCCTTTTGTATCCGCTGTGGGAGCCCGAGGCAAGCTCCCGTCGAGGCCCCTTTCTACCCACCCCCCTATCAGGCCTATCCCCCCTATCCACCTCCAGTTGTGAAAAAGAAGAGCGGTCTGCCAGCCTCTGCGGTCGTCCTCATTGTGCTGGTCTCCCTGACCTTGTTGGGAGGAGCAGCCTTTGGGGTCTGGCATCTATTCCTGAAGCCGGAAAAGCCGGCCCCGGAAGGGCCTTCGGGGAGCCTTTTTGTAACTCCTTCCAGGACCCGGCCTTCTTCCCGGACAAAAGCGACGACCCAGAAGGAGTCTCAAGAATCCACAAGCCTCCCCACCAGCCCTCCTCCTTCCACGACAGAACCAACAACCGAAGCATGGCCGGGACCGGAAATGCTCGACCTATTCCTGAATATCATTCCCGATCAACACAGCGGGGGAACTTTACAGCGCTGGGAGAAACCTATCAGGATCCAGCTTGCCGGGAATGTGATCGATACAGACTACTCCTGTCTGCAGCCATTGATTGAGGATGCCAAGCTGCTGCGTCTTTTACCGCCAATCGAGCTGGTGGAAAGTGATGGCAATGTTTTCTTTTATTACATAGAAAAATCCCGATTTCCAGAAGTATTCAGTAGTTTATCTGGCGATAATCTCGAGTTCGATGCCTATTTTGGATGCTTGAATGATCCCGGGACAAAAGAGCTTACAAAGATGAGTGTCGTGATCAACTCGCAGCTGGCTATGGATTACGGTTCAGAAGAAGATAAGCTGGCAACCAGAAATGGCTATACCCGAAGCTTTTTTATGAGGAGTTTAGGAGTCTTGGGTGACAGGTCGCAGGCCTTTGACAGTGTCCTCGCGCAGGGCAACGAGCTCAAACGCCTGGGTATAACCGATATACAGTTGCTGACCCTCCTTTACGACTCACGTATCCAATCCGGGATGACGATTGAGGAGGCTGTCGGCATCTTGACAAGGTAGTTGGAAGACTGGGAAATGTTTGCTCCATTGCAGAAGTATTGTAAAAGAGAAAGCTCCAAAAAACGAGGATCCCTGCAACGGAAATTTTTGTCGATCAAGAAGCATGTTGTATTGACCGGCAGGTGATTGAATGGGACAAGGCCCTTGGCTTGCCTTTTGTTCTGTAGAGCCGATCCCATGGCTTTACGAAGAAAAATATTCATTTGGTAGAGAAAGAAGGTTCATTCCCCAGGGAGTGAAGAATCTTTCTTATGGTTTCTTCTGATGACAAAAAACCAAACCAAACCACCCGCTGTGGCAAGAACCAGTACGATCAGGGGGATCAGCCAGAGGAGGGGACTGGTCCCTTTCCCGGATGTTGCTTCGGAACCTGGCAGGCTTTCGCGGATATCAGTTTCCGTTTGGCGGGTGGTTTGAACTTGTGCTGTGGTTTCATGCGGATCGGTGGCCAAGCGGGTTTCAGGCTCAGGCTCTTCACTTTGACCGGTCGTTTGACTGTGAAAAATCAAGTCCAAGTCCCGAAATCATCACGGTTATTTGGCCAAAGTTATCACGAGGAATTCCCCACTTTTATCACCTTGAGCCAGAGGTGATGGAATCTACCTTCAAGCCATACCTACCTCCATTACTGCAGCCGTATTCTTTCGCATGAGCGCATTGGCAATACGGTAACTTGGTCCACCGCACAGGATTAGATAGCCAAAGTGGACCAGGCGGTCAATCATGGCAGCCGCCATCTGTTCATCGGTGAAGATGGTTCCCCAGGCAGAGAACTCCATGTTGGTTGTCACAATGAGGCTCTTACGTTCGTAGCAGTCCGAGATGACACGAAAGAGCAGTTGACTTCCCTGTCGGTCGACGGGCACATACCCCCACTCATCGAGGATGAGTAAATCCAGTCCCTGGATCTCTGCCATGAGCCGCTCAAGCCTCCCTGAACGATGTGCTTCACCCAAACGCAACACAAGGTCAGAAAGCGTGTAGAAGCGCACAGCATAATCCTGTTCGCAGGCCAGCATGCCGAGCGCAATGGCCAGGTGAGTCTTGCCAGTCCCGACCTGTCCGTAGAAGATGAGATTTTGTTTCTGCCGGATATAGCTGCCATCAGCCAGATCTTCAATCGTGACCCCTGTAGGAAACTGTACATTCGAAAAGTCAAAGTCTTCCAATCGTTTCCGGGAAGGGAAGTTGGCTTTGTTAAGTCTTTTGGCCCGGCGGCTTTGGTTGCGGTGTTCCACCTCAGCATGGAGTACATCATGCAGGAAGCGCTCTTGTTCCTCATTGGCCCTCTGTTCGCTCAAAGCAACCACACGCTGGGAAAGCTTGAGCTGTTTGCAATAGGCGGAAAGTCTTTGCCTCAAATCTTCCCGATCCATCCTAGGCACCTGCCTTTCTGCTTAAGAAGAACCGGTCGTAGACGCCAAGATCGATACGGGAAGAAGATTCCCTTCCTCCCTCTATCCCACTGTCCAGGATCTGGGCCGCATAAAGGGAAGCTGTGGCATAGCCGCCGTTCCCTTCGTCTAATGAGCGTAATAAGGCCTGGAGACTTATCTCCTTGCTGTAGCGCTCAGACAGTTGCAAAAGAACCCGTAGCGCCCGCTTCAATTCCACAGCGTCCAAGTCATCCAGCCGATCACGGACACTCGAAGGCATGTGCTCTCGAAGCCCACTGTTGCGCCAGGCATTGGGGGCGCGCACAAGTTGCAGTAAGGTGGTGTAATGGTCGGTCGAATCCGTTCGTTGGTTTCCAAAGCGCCGTTCATGTGAAGCCACTGACCGCCCATTAGTGTCAAACAGCTCAACCATGTGAGCGCGAATACCAACCAGGATCTCCTCTTGCCTTAACTCCGGGCAGCTGGAGTAATAGTGCTTACCGTCCAGACAGATCTTGCCGTAGTTATCCGCTTGCCGGGTCTCGTAGCGAACGACGTCAAACCGGGCGGCGGGAAGTTCACGCATGGCATCGCGATCTTCATCGAAGAGCTCCAGGACCAACTTCGACTTCTTGTAGTGGCGGTCTTGCCCCTGTGATTCACATTCGTGTAAAAGCTCCCGGTTGAAAGATACGAGATCCTCCAGCTCACGTACAGGGACAAAGAGGTTACGTCGGATATAACCGACCTTGTTTTCAACATGGCCTTTCTCATGCCCACTGTTGGGATTGCAAAAACGGATCTTGAAACCGTGATGTAATCGAAAACGACGAAAGAGGTCGGCTTCCCGCATGACATTCTCGATGCGTACTCCCACGCCAGCTGCGTTGTCAAAGACAATTACAAGAGGTATCGCCCCTATATGGTAAAAGATATCCAAAAGCCCTTGACAGGCACACTCGGCCGTCTCACCACGGAAGACCTGGACGTAGGCCTGGTTGCTGTAGGGAAATGACAGGGTAAGGTAATGGAGACGTTCCAGCTTCCCTGACACAAGAAAGTCTGCCTGCCCGAAGTCCGCTTGTGCCTGGCCTGGATACCAATGCAGTTCCAGGAAGGTCGTCCCTTCATGGTGTTTCCTGCGCCATGCTTTCACGTAGCGCTGGACGGTGGGATAGGAGCCCTGGTAGTCCGTTTCCTGCAAGAGACGGTCGTAAATCCTTTTGGCGGTATGACGTTGCTTATGCCAGCTGTTACGGTCATCAGAAAGCCACCGGTTGATGAGAGCCTTATAGGGATCCAGGATGGAGACGCGTTCCTTCTTCAAGGGCATTTTCTCGGTGAAATCCTGTGCTTCAAGGTATTTTCTGACCGTTTTCCTGTCATAGCCCAGGTCACGGGCTATCTCGCTGATGTAACTGCCATTCGCGTAGGCATTTTTGATACTATCGATTTGGGGCATGTTGAGCATTCCTTCCCAGCCTCTCTTTCTTCTTTTCTTATCCGAAAGAATAGGCATTTTGGGACAGGGGCTCAACCTGTCCCTTTTTGTTGATCTTTTTGGGGATTTCCCCATGATCTTTTTGGCCATGCCTCGTGATTTTTTTGGGTGTTTTTAGATTACGCTATACAGTTTGACGGTCTGTCGAGGCCGGAGTGGTTGATGCGGTAGTTGCCGCCTGAATGGTTTGGGCTGACAGCCGACTGCTGGAATAGGAGCTGAGTTTGTGAAACACACCTTCGTACATGTACAAAATATCGTTGGCGACCTGAACGGAATACTTGTAGCCGGTGCCGGGTGAAAGTGCTGAGTGGGTGAAGGAGGGAGAGCCCTTGTCGACCTTGCCCAGGGATGTCCACTTGCCTCCCTGGTCGAGGAAAACCTCGTAATGCGCGACCGTTATTGTATCTTGTTGGTAGGTAAAATCAGGACAGGCTTTCCAGGAAAGCTTGATCCAGTCTTCACCGGCCTCCGCTTTCAGGCCTTTCACCGGTGTCAATTGGGGTTCAAAATATATATTCACGTCCTTGAGGCTTTGCAGCAGTTTCAGGGTGCTGCTGCCGGATGAGATATCCAGGTAGTTGTAGCAGATATCAAAGTATCCCCAGGACTTTTCCGTGATACTGGGAGGCAGGCTGCATAGCCGGTTGAATTCCGCGTAAAAGCGGGTCGATGCTTGGCTTTAAAGAGGGCCTCAGACAATGAAGTCAGCTGATTGTACGAGACATCCAGTTCGATCAGCCCGCTGGTTCCGATGACCCCATCCAAGCCTTGCGGAAGGCTGGTCAGCCTGTTGTAAGATACATCCAATTCCTTCAGATTGGAGGAAGCAAAAAGTGAAAGAGGCAACGAGGTCAGATTGTTCCCCCGAACATGCAATTGCTCCAGCTTGCTCTTGCCGATGGAGTCGGGCAGGCCTGTAAGTTCATTTCCAAATGCATCTAACTTGATCAGATTCCCCATTTTGTCCGGCAGGCGCTTGACTTTGTTTCCATCAATATGGAGGCCCTCCAGCTTGGGGTAAACCCCCAGGTCGGCCGGCAGTTCGGAGATCTGATTGTCAGCGACATCGATACACTCCAAGGTCTTGTGACCCTTAAGGAACGGGAAACTGGTGAGCTGATTATTAGACAGGCCCAGGTAACCCAGCTTGGGCAGGTCCAGGTCGGCAGGAAAACTGCTGATCCCGCATCCTCTAAGATAGAGCCGCTCAAGATTTTTGCAGCCATCCAGCCCTTGCAGCGTATTGCCGATGGGATTTTCGGATAGAATGAGTTCTCGAAGGTTGGGGAGTTTTGAGACAATCGGAGGAACCTGGGTCAGTTGACATTGTTGCAAGTCGAGATCTTCCAGTTTCTTCATGGACTGTATGTCAGGCAGATGGTTGACGGGATTACCCGACGCGTCAAGCCTGGTCACATTGACGCAGTGCTGGATCCCTTCCAGGTCCTTGATATTTCTTCTGTCGACACCCAGCCTGCCGGTCAGCCCCCAAAGGTCGTTATCGGTCAGCTTGTAGCCGGGAGACTTCCCGCAGGCTTCAAGCAGGGCCTTCTCCAGGCTGGGGTCAGGGATGTCAACCTCTTGGGGAAGGAATGCTGAAGGAATAATCAACGGTACAGAGGGAAGGGAGAACGAATGGATTTCCCGAGCCCTGCCATTGGCTAAAAGCGACAGGCCGATGCTTATGAAGACGGCAGCCAGTATCATGCCCGGCATGACTTGACGGTTCTTTTTGTTCCTGGAATGCTTGGTTTTCATGGTCACTTCATCCCTTCTTTGGAGATGCGGAATGCTTGCCCTGGTCAGGCAGGCGGCGAATCTTCATGGGTATCTCTGAAAGGGAGGCCGCATAATGCGGCAGGTACAGGTTCCCGGCAAGCGGGCCGGGTCCGGCGGAAAACCTGGATCGGATTCCAATCAAGGCTTCAGTATCTGCTTGCTGCCTGATCAGGCAAAAGCAAAGGCCGCTGTCCCAAGTATTTTAATTATAGCAGACACTTCTTGACGTCATCTTGCCCATGTCCGACTCAGACAGCAGAGGATGCTCCGTCTAACAGGCAAAAGACCTTATATCGC